>CAZDZP010000041.1:0-14418 GCA_964509855.1 uncultured Anaerolineaceae bacterium
TCAACGCGATTTACCAGGAGGAAGCGGCCACCCGCCCGTGGATCACCTACTTCGATACATGGCCGCTCTTTAGCGATGCAACCGGCAACTACACGCCCTTCCTGCCGGATGAAAGCGGCGCGGTGCAGAACATGCGGCAGGGCGACGGCATCCACCTCAGCCGCCCCGGCGGTGACCGCCTGGCCCGCGCGCTGCTCCGGGCCATCGGCGAAGAAGTGAACATTGGGCCGGTCTACAGCGGGCCGTAGGTGCGAGTCTACTTCGGTTACAACCCCACCTGGCGCAAGGTCCGCTTGGACGGCTCGCCACGACCAGATTGCCGAACTCCTGCGGGCTCGCCGATTGTCACTGACAGCCTTCTGGATCGAAGCCACGGTCGGCGGCGGGACCGTATCGTGGCAGCCGCGATAGGAAGCGCTGTATGGCTCAGGGATGACATCCGGCCGAGCCACTGATGGTCCTTTTTGAGATTTACATGCTAAATTCGAATGTCCGACCCATTGCTACGGTCATCCGGGTCAGCTAGACTCCCGCCGATGGGACCGAATAGTACACTCTGCCGACAGTTATTCGATGCCGTCGCCGACGGTGACGATACCTTCGCTTTCGTGACGGCCGACTGCGTGACGAGCCAGAACGGTGGCAAGGAACTGCTATTGAGCGCGATGCAGCAACAGTGGCTCGACACGTTCAAAGGCAAGGTGCCGACCGTCCACTACGAAAATCCGGTCGTCGTCGAAACCGAGAACGGCTTCGTCGAGGAACACATGGCCTGCATCACCCTCCCGGATGGCACCGCCGTTCGCATGCCCGTGGTGGTAGTCGGTGTGGTGAAGGACGGCAAGATCTCCTCGATGCACGAGTACTTCGATTCCGCCGCGGCTGCGCCATTGGTGGCGGCCCTCGCGGAGTAGTCTCAGCACGGAGTTTCGGAGCATGGGACCTGCGAAGCCCCGAACGGGCCGTCCCTCGCGAGGTTTTTGCGGGATCTTTACACTCCTGCTCCCGCATCGGTAGCATTCCGCCATCCCGTTGGTGGAGCCCCCGTTCGATGACAACCCTGCCTGCTCGACCGTTCTTCTGGAACGAGATCCGCGTGCTGCTGCTGGCCGCCATGGCCAGCTTTGTCTACACCATCATCGTTGGCATTTTGAACGGCCTGGACATCGTGGATTTCGACCAGCGGCGCATCCTCGCGCATGTGCATGGCGGCACGCTTGGCTGGCTCACGCTCTCCGTGTTTGCGGCCGCGCTCTGGCTTTTCGGCGAAGATAAACCGATCGGACCGCGCGAACGCACGGTGGTGCAGGTGCTCACCGGCGGCGCTGTGGTGGCCTTCACGCTCTACAACATCGCCTTCGGCACCACCTACAACGAATTGCGGCCGATCCTTGGCATCCTTTCGACGGCCGTCATCGCCGGGGTTTTTGGCTGGGTCGCTTTTCGCATTCCGCGCACGGAACTTGGCGTGCCCCACTGGGGCTTCATCGCCGCGCTCGGAACGTCGATTGTCGGCGGCGTGCTCGGCGTGCTGCTCGGCCTGCAAATCGCCACCGGCGACCAGTGGCTCCCCGAAGGTGGCGAAGACGCGCACCCGGCGACGATGGTCGTCGGGTTCCTCGTCCCGGTCGCGCTCGGCATGTGCGAATGGGCGTTTTTCTTCCCGAAGCCGCCGAAGGCCACGCGCCTCGGCATCATCCAGATGGTCCTGCCGTTCCTGGGCGGCATCATCCTCATGGTCGCGCTGCTCCTGGACATCGACCCGCTCACGCCTGTCGCCGTGCTGCTGCAGATTGCGGGCCTCGTCATCTTCGGCTACCGCATGTGGCCGAACCTGCGCGCGGTCAACTTCATGGAACCCACCGCTCACCGGCACGCCTTCATGACCTACGTTGGGCTCATCTTCGTTGTCGGGTTGGCCATGTACTTCGTCATCCGCTACGAAGGCGACTTCGACCTCGTGCCCTTCCGCCAGCTGCTGGCGCTCGACCACTCGCAGTTCATCCTCGCGGTCACGAACTCCATCTTTGCGATGCTGCTCACGGCGACTGTGGCCGGAGGGCGCGGCAAGCGCAGCGACGATGTCATCTTCTGGGCGGTGAACGTCGGTATCATCGGCTTCGCCGCCGGGCTGCTCTTCGACGTCACGCCACTCATCCACACCTTCGTGCCGATCATGGGCCTGGGCCTGCTCCACGCCCTCGCCACCTATGCGCGGAGGCTGTTGGCGACGCCGGCGTAGGGCCCCGGCTTTCACAACCCCAGTTGTGCAACGATGTCCGCCGTTTTGAGGAGATCCCGGCCGAGGGGTTGGATTTCCAGGTGGGTGCACCACAGGCCCGAGGACAGCCGTTCCACGGTGGCCCATTCCCAGGTGGCGATCTCGTCAAGCCCGGAGCCACGGGCGAGCGCGCGAGCGGAAGCGCGCGGATCGGCGGGGTCGATCGGGTCCTGGCGCATGATGACGCCGAGGTCGTATTCCGGTTCCGCCAGGAGACCGTCGGGGTCGATGAGCTTGTAACCGTGATCCGCCGTCAGCGCGTTCCATTCGTGGATGTCGCCGTGCACGAGGACGCTGGAGGCATCGTCGTGGGCAGCGATGCGGCGTTCGGCAGCGTCGAGGGCGTAGGCGACCGCTTCTTTCGAGCAGGGCCTGTCGAGCTGCTCCCAGGTCCGCGTGATGAAATCGATGAGCCAGCGGCCTTCCTCAGCGCCGGTGGGCAGGGGCGAGTCGGGGACGAGGCGCCAGAGACGCTCTGCTGCCGCGCAGAGAATTTCACGGCGTTGCGAAGCGGGCAGCCCACTCTCATCGAGACGGGCGCCGAGGCGTTCGATGAGCATTGCGCCGCGGGGGATATCGGAGCGAAGGAGGCGAGCACAGCCGTCACCGTCCGCGAGGCGCAGCACGGTGATTTCGTTGCGGGCGCTGTCGTCATCTCGGGGGATCAACACCTTCAGAACGGTGCCGGAGCCATCATCCAAGTTCGCCTCCGCGACGAACGCTTCGTTCCCGCCCTCATAGGAACGCCCGACCGTGATCGACCACTCGCGTTCGAGTTCGGCGACGAGCGCCGGGAGCTGTTCCAGCCAGCCCTCATGGCCACCAGTGAAGGCGTGCCTGCGGACGGCCTCGGGAATGTTTGTGATCGACATGCCAGATGCAACCGTCTCAGGGTCGCGACCTACGCGCAGCCCCGTTGGGGCAGCTAGCGGTTCAGAGGATTGCCCCAGCCCCGGCCTTCGGGGCACGCGTTAGAATCCGGCACATGGGTTCATACCGCGCGCCGCCTGACCCCGAGCCTTACCGGGCGCATCTTGCGGAATACTTCCGCGGGTATGAGTCGGTGCCCGGCGTGCCGGAGGTCTTGTCGCGTTCCGCGAGTGGTGGCGACTTCCGCGTCTGGTGCCCGGATGCTCTTGAAGTCGGCGAGCTGCCAGAAGGAACCCGAACAGGCGCTTACATCGCACATGGCGAAACCGAACTCAACGACGTCGAGCTGTTGACGAGTTGGCTCCAAGCCGAAATGCAACGCTCGCCGTTGGCCATGGTGATTATCAATTACTACACCCGGCCGGACAGCCGCTTCCTGCCCGGTGCGGCCATGAAGTGGATTCCACACGATGACCATGTTCTTTTTTTGGGCGACGCGTCGACATGTCAAACCGTTCCGTTGGATGCGGCTGTTTGGAGCTGGCTTCCTTCCCGGACCGCCGGGACGCTTGTGTTTCGGGGCCACGA
The DNA here is from genome assembly GCA_964509855.1 of uncultured Anaerolineaceae bacterium. Taxonomy (GTDB): domain Bacteria; phylum Chloroflexota; class Dehalococcoidia; order Tepidiformales; family Tepidiformaceae; genus CAZDZP01. The sequence continues at coordinate 3,740 of CAZDZP010000041.1, forward strand.
TCGCGCACCGGGATTCGACGACCTCGCAACAAGTGAAGTCGTCGCCGCGTTCACCGAAGTTCACGACGAAGAATCGCTCCTCTGGTGGAGCGACCGCAGGCTCGCGCCGCCGTAACCCTGGCCCCCTCTCCCCTTAACTCCCGCCGCGATACCATGCCCGTGGCGGGCGCCCCTTGAGCGCGCCCCCTGCGGAGTTTCACCATGGCCCAGTTCGAAGCAGTCTTTAGCGATGGCGCAATCGTCACCTTCGAAGCCGACTCCATGTCGGTAGAGGACGGGCTCGTGATCCTCGAACGCGATGCGAAGACCGTCGTCGTGCTCAATGCCGTCGAGCTGCTCTTCATCCGCGACATCGATGTCGATGTCGAAGTCGCCGACCTCGAAGAGGATTGGGACGACGAAGACGATGATGAGGAATGGGATGACGACGACGACAGCGACGACGAGGGCCCAGCCCAGGTGCTTTCGCTCGACCGCGATCGGGATTAGTCCAGCCCTCCGATGGGCCGCTGCATCTCGGGCAGGTAGCCCACGCCTTCGATGTTCCACGAAACGTTGGCCCAGCGTGCGTCGCCAGTGAGCGTGCCGGCGCCGCTGCCATCGGCGGCGATCACCCAGAGCTCCTCGTCCTTGCCGTAGTACACGAGCATGTGGCTGCCGTCGGGTGACCAGCTGCGAAACTCCACGCGCCAGCCGTCCGGCCCGTCGTATTCGAAGATCGTGCGCTCTTCGCCCTCGGCGTTCACCACGATGATGTCGCCGCTGGTGTCGTAGACGTACGCGTCGCCGTTCACGGACTCCAGCCGCTGCTGGTCGAAGACTTCCCAGTAGGAAAGCTCGCTTTCGACGCGTTCCGACTCGCCCGTGGCGGGGTCGAACACGTACCAGCGGTACTGCGGGGTGAAGGTGGAGTAGAGGATGCGCCCATCGGAAAGCCAGCTCACGCCTTCGATGTCGCGTTGGCAGGTGACTTCGCGGTAGCTTTCCCCGCTTGCCCGGGCGGCAATGATGCAGCTGTTGTCGTCGATGTACAGGATCTCGCCCGGGAACGAGGGCTGCGGGTTGTCGCGCAGCGAAGGCGGCGACGGGTCGAGCCGGCCGTAGAAGAACACCCACGCCACCATGCCGACAATCGCGAGCACACCGAGCAGAATCCCCGCCGCGTAGAGCCGCTCTTTCACGCCGCCGGCTCACGTTCCCACGGCCGCCAGCGTGCGAGCAACAGCACCGCCAGGACAAGGAGCACGCCTGCGACCATCACGGCCATCGCGCCGACGGCCGGGTCAGGGACGCGCCGCAGGATGATCGTGATGCCGCCGAGGAAGAGCGCGATCACGCCGAAGGCCACATAGGCGAAGGCGCCCCGCCACACGCCGAGCGCGACCAGCCCGGCGCCCGCAAGAATAACCAGCGTTTCGAAGGCCACGCGCGCGCCGCTATCGAATCCGCCGGCGTAGGCGCCGACCGCCAGCCCGAGTCCACCGAGCATTCGCGCGGTGACGCGGGGTCGCATCCAGCCCGCTTCGGTCACGGCTATCCAAATGCAGCCCAGTGCCACGAGCAGTATCGACGACACGAGCGGGCCGTCGCTGCTCACGATGTCGACCGCGTCGGCCTGGAATGGGGCGACAAGACACCACATCGCCAGCGAAATCGCCAGCGCTACCACCTGCGCGTGCGTCGGCGCGACCACCCACGCGGCAAGTGCCAGCACGACGGCCACGCTGAAGGCGACAAATGCGACCTCTTCTTCGGGCCGGTCCGCGGCGTTGAGGATGACCGCAACCGCCCCCGTCAGCAGCGCGACCGCCAGCACCCACGCCATCGCGCCGCCGCGAGCCGCCGCCGGCTCGCGCGTGTTACGCAGCACGCCGCCGAGGATTGCCAGCAACACGCCGGGCACCGCCAGCACGAGGATCCGCGCGGCTGTGGTGAGCTCTCCCCAGAGCAGGGCGCCGAGCACGATCGCTCCCACGCCGACGGCGGCGAGACCGACGTAAAGCAGCGCCTCGGCGACGCCCGGCCGGTCCTGGTGTTGCTTCGCGCGCTCGTCTTCGAACTTGCGAATCGACGATGCCGTGGCCGAATCGATCAGCCCGGCGTCGCGCCAGCGTTGCAGGTCGTCATCGACGCTCACGGATGAATGCTCACATGCGAATCGTACGGCGCGGAAGGTTTAGCTGCGGGCCGGTTGGCACCCTATTTGAAGTGCGGGAGGACCGTCTTCGCGAACAGCTCCGCCGGCTCCTTCGTGTCGCGCCCGAAGAACTCGATGATGAACATCGTGCAGCCCAGGTCGATGTGCTTCTGGATCTGGTCGCGAACCTTCTGCGGGCTCCCGGCGATGGCCAGCGGGCCTGTCGGGTCGCCCATGTGGCCGCCGAAAATCTTCTTCGCCATGTCCACCATGGGCCCGGCCGATTCGTCGTCCGGCGCGATGGTCACGAGGCACTGCTGGCTGATGGTCACTTCCGAGGGGTCGCGGCCGACATCCGACATGTGCTGCTTGAGCACGTTGATCTTCCGTTCGAGCGCGCCCTGGTGCGCGGCAAGGTTGTTCCAGATATCCGCGTGCTCCGCCGCGAGCTTCAGCGTCACCTTCTCCCCGGCGCCGCCAATAAGGAGCGGCATCTTGCGCGGCGGCTTCGGTTCGGTCACCAGGTTCTCGGCGTGGACGAATTCGCCTTCCATATTGACCGGACCTGCCTCCGGGTCCCACATCTGCTTCAGCAGTTCCACGGTTTCGCGGAGCTGCTTCATGCGCCCTCCAATAGAAGGGAAGGGCACGCCGAAGTCCGTGAACTCGCGCGTCATCCAGCCCGCGCCCAGCCCGGGGATCACACGCCCCCCGGCGATGTTGTCGACTGTGGCGATGGTCTTACCGAGCTGTTGCGGGTTGCGCATGCCGGCGGGGGTTACAAGCGTCCCCATCTCCACCTTCTCCGTGACGGCGGCGATGCCCGCCAGCAGCGACCACGCTTCGAGGATGGGAATGGTTGGCGACTGCGGCCCGTAGAGGTGGTCACACACCCAGAGGCTGTCGTAGCCCATGGCTTCGAAAGCCTGGGAGGCGGACTTCGATTCCTCCCACGTGCGCTTGATCTGGGGAATGGTGACGCCGAAATGGATGTTGCTCATGGCCTGCTCCGCCGCGAAAGAGTTATGGGCGCAAGCCTAGCCACTTCCGCCCCCGCCCGCAAAGCGAAGGCTCCTTCCAGGCCGGTTTCGAAGTTCGCGAGGCGCGGCTCCACCGCGCCGAGGTGCGCCTCGAACGATTTTCGAAGCCCGCGAAAAAATTCTTCGGAAGCGTGTAAGAAGTCGCGGGCCTCCCTGTCTTATCAGCAGCAAACGAAAGGGAGACCACTCCAGTGACACACACAATCGCTACCCCAAGAAACCTTAGCCTTCTCGCCATGCTGACCGCGCTCATGTTCGCGTTCATGTTCAGCGCCACGTCCACCCGCGCCCAGGAGCCCGAAGCTCCGCAAGTCATCATCGACTGTTACGACATCGAACTCGGAAAGTTCGTCCCCTGTGACGACATCGACGACAAGCCCGTGCTCACCCCGAGCGAATGCCCGGAAGGCACCGTCGGCAACCCCATCCCCGGTACGCCCTACTTCAGCTGTGATGACCCGGGCGTTCCCTTCACCTGCGACCGCATCGCAGTCGCCATCGAAAAGGGCATCCCGCTTTCAGAAGCACACCACATCTGGTACAAGCTCAACTGCACCGACCAGCCTGAGTGCTACGACGGCCCCCCTGTCTTCACCCACGTCCCCACGCTCCCGCCTTGCGACGAGCCGGAACTCAGCTGCGAACGCCTTGAATGGGCCATCTCACAGGGCCACAAGCTCTCCGAGGAGTACCAGGATTGGTACAACCGTAACTGTGGTGACCAATACGACTGCCGTGAACTCGCCCGTGCCATCCACATCGGCGCCCTGCTCAGCAAGGATGCCTGGGATTGGTACCACGAGAACTGCGTCGACACCGACTTCACCTGTGAAGACGTCGCCGAGATCATCGCCGACGGCGGCCTCATCACCGTCGAACTGAAGAACTGGTACGAGAAGAACTGCGAACGCGAAGAACTGACCTGCCTCGACGTTTCGAACCTGATGCAGGCCGGCCTCGCCTCTGAAGAACAGCAGCAGTGGTACGAGCGCAACTGCCCGGACACCACCACCGAACAGAACTGCGAAGACGGCCCGGCCGCCTTCAACAGCATCGAAGAATACAACCGCCTTTGTGGCGAACCGACCTGCGAAGACAAGTTCAGCTTCCCTTCGCTCGACGCCTACCTCGAGGAATGCCCCGAGACCGAAGAGGAGTGCACCGTTGACTGCGAACCGGGCGAAGAGCCTGGCTGCGAAGTCGACTGCGACCCGCAGACCCAGGAGATTTGCGAAGTCGACTGTGAACCGCTGGTGGAAGAGACCCCGGAAACGGACCCGACCCCGACGCCGGAAATCACCTTCCAGCCCGAAGCCCCGAAGCCGCCCAAGGCAGGCGCCGGCCAGCTTCTCACCACCGGCACGCAGGGCTTCGGCCTCGCCAGCATCGCCCTCATCATCCTCGGCGGCGCCGTCGCCGGGACCCTCCTCCGCCGCAAGGCCTAGCAAACTGGCCCACTGGCCACGAACCAAAAGCCCCCGGGAGCAATCCCGGGGGCTTTTGGTTGCGCAGCGACCCAACGCGGTCGCGGGGGGATGCTGGCACCGCCCCGGGTCCGCTACGCCCTCACCCCAGCGCGCTCCGTTCCTCCAGCACCCTGGCCCACTCTGCTTCCGGGTCGTCGCTGCCGAGCAGGGCGGCGGCGCTGCGGCGGGAGCGGATGCCCGCTTCGACCAGCGTGCGTTCGTCGGCGACCTGGCGGGCGCGGTCGTTCGGCAGCACGGGACCCCAGTGCATCACCGGCCGCACGCCCGCGATATCCAGCCCGCCGAAGCGCGACAGTAGCTCCAGCGCCATCCGCGCCCGGCGTTCGTACGCGGCCGTCCGGATGAGTCGCTTGCGTTCGACCTTCCGCACGATGGGGTCGAGTTCGGTGTTGAGCGCGACGCCGCTCAGCCCCTGGGGGTTGTGACCGAAGGCGGTGCGCGGCGATTCGCCGAGGTCGTGCAACGTGCGGTACACGAGGTCGATGTAGTCGCGGTGCAGCGCCACTCCGCCGCCCTGGAGCAGGTCGAGCAGGTAGGCGCGAGCCTTTTCGGGCACCTCCCACACCGCCCCCGGTTCGACCGCGATGTCCTGCGATCCGGCCACGCCTTCGAGCACGGCGATGGGGTTCCCGGAAAGTTCGAGTATCTGGCTTAGCTGGCTGAAGGCGCGATTCAGTTCGCGCACGGGCTCCATCAGCACGGGGACGTCGCTCGTGCCCCACGGTTCCTTCGGTTCGCGCACGTTCGGGAAGAGCACGAATGGGATGAAGCCGTAGGGGTTCGGCACGCTGTCCGATAGCTCGTCGCCTTGCCATGTTTCGAAGACGTCGGCCGTCCAGAATTCGGTCACCGGGGGTGCAGCGCCGCCGTCGTCGCCGGGCTGTGGCGGACCCGGCGTGTACTGCGAGGCCACCGCCACCACGCGCGAAGGGTCGTCCGGCTCGCGCCAGGCGAAGATGCCCTGCACGTCCGGCGCGCTGATACGGACCTGCCGCGCCGCCGGGTCCCACGTCACCTTGTAGGCGCCGTCGCCCAGCACCGCGCAGTCCACCTCGGTTTCGAAATCGAGCTGCGCCGTGCCGTTCGCCGATTCGACCTCCCGGAGAGCGCGCTCCGCTCGCAACGCCCGGTCGCGCGCGGCGGTGTCGGCGCCGTCCAGCGCTTCGACCTGCACCGAAGAACCGGTGAGCAGATAGCTCGTGACCTTGTCGACCAGCGCGCGGGCGTAGTTCAGGGTCAGCCGCCGTTCGCCGCGTCGCGCCCGCCCGGGCCAGTGTTCGCCGCGATAGAAGGCGAGGTTTTCGCGGTAGCGCCGCAGCCGGTCGGCGTCGAGCTGGCGCAGCATCGCGGGCAGTGATTGCGGTTGGGATCGTGATTGGGACATTTGGGCAGACCTCGCGTTCCGTTTCCCGCGAGGTGACCGCATGATGGTGCGAACGCGTAGGTGAGAGTGGCGGTGTCGGGACACCCGGTGGCGCGGAAGGGGGTGAGGCGGCTTTCCCTGCCCCTGTAGCCGCGCCTCTCCAGAGGCGCAGGGTGTGCTGGCAGCGATGGGGTTTCGCACGCACATCCCGAAAGCGGCTCTGCCTGAGCGAATTGGCCGTTCCCGAACACTTTCGGCTTCCCCTGCGCCTCTGGAGAGGCGCGGCTACAAAGCATGACGTACAGTCCGCGCATGTCTCAAAGGCCGTTTCCGAAGCGAATCCGGCTTGAGGCTTCGCACTATCTGGACCCCGATTGCCGCTTTCATGTTGTCGTCCGCGCCTTCCCTAACACGCGTCCGTTTGCGGGTGATCTCGGCGAATTGGTTTGGGAGAACCTCCTCGCCGAATGCGATCGAGCGGGTGTGACCATCGTTGCGGCATGCCTGATGCCCGACCACCTCCATCTTCTCGCCGGGCCGAACTCGCAGCCCCTCGACAGGTGGGTCGGCGCTTTCAAGAGCTACACGTCGAAGATGGTCCGTGCTTCCGGCTACTCCCGGCCCGTATGGCAGCGGGGTTTTTACGACCACCTTGTGCGCGATGAAGCCGAGTACGCGGCGGTTCTCCAATACATTCGCCAAAATCCTGTCGAAGCGGGTTACGTGGATGACTCGAACGGTTGGCCATGGCTGTTACTGCCCGGGGAGTAGATCGCCCCCGTAGCCGCGCCTCTCCAGAGGCGCAGGGTGTGCTGGCAGCAATGGGGTTTCGCACGCACATCCCGAGAGCGGCTCTGTCTGAGCGAGTTGGCCGTTCCCGAACAGTTTCGTCTTCCCCTGCGCCTCTGGAGAGGCGCGGCTACAAAGAGGCGCGCCGCCCACCCGCAACACGACCGTCACGCCACCCGCCGCCGCCTAAGCAGGCGCTGCGGTAGCGTTGAGCCGTGAACGCCGCGCCACTTCAACGGCTGCTCCAGCGCCTTCGCATCGACACCTACATCCTGCTGCTGGTGGGGGTGGTGGTGCTGGCGACGCTGCTGCCGGCGACGGGCGATGCGGGCGACGCGCTCGGCCACGGCACCACCGCCGCGATCGCGCTGCTGTTCTTCCTCTATGGCACGCGGCTTTCCCCGCGCGAGGCACTCGATGGCGCGCGCAACTGGCAGCTCCACCTCTTCGTGCTGGCGTGCACCTTCGCGCTCTTCCCCGTGCTAGGCCTCGCGACGAAGCTGCTGGTGCCGTCCGTCCTTAGCTCGTCGCTGTGGACGGGGGTTATGTTCCTGTGCGTGCTGCCCTCGACGGTGCAGTCGTCCATCGCCTTCACGTCGATCGCGCGGGGCAACATCGCGGCGGCCATCTGCAGCGCCACCTTCTCCAACGTCCTCGGCGTTTTCCTCACGCCGATCCTCGTAGCGATCTTCCTCGCGGCCGACACCGGCGGCTTCAACACGGATTCGCTGCAAGCGATCATGCTCAAATTGCTGCTGCCCTTCGTCGTGGGGCAATTCGCGCGGCCGCTCGTGGCGAACTGGGTCGCGGACCACCGCTCCCTGGTGATGATGGTGGACCGCGGCTCCATCCTGCTGGTCGTCTACGCGGCCTTCAGCGCGGGGGTGGAAGCGGGCATCTGGAGCGAAGTTTCGGTAACGGCGCTTGCCTGGCTGGTGGTGGTGAACCTCATATTGCTCATCATCGTGCTCTTCGCGACCAGCCGGGGCGCGCGCAAGCTGGGCTTCGACCGCGAAGACCGCATCGCCATCGTGTTCTGCGGTTCGAAGAAGAGCCTGGCCAGCGGGCTGCCGATGGCGGCGGTGCTCTTCGCCGGGCAGAACGTGGCGCTGGTGGTGTTGCCGCTGATGCTGTTCCACCAGGTGCAGCTCATGTGGTGCGCGGCCCTGGCCCGCCGCTACGCCAGCGAACTGGACGAGCAGGCGTTGGTAAAGGACACGCCGCTGCCGGCCTAGGGTATTCCCGCCAATATGGCGGCTATCACGAACCTTTCGCCCGCTGCGTCCAAAAGGTGCATACGCACTGGCCGTCCGGTGCTACCGTATGAATGACATTCGAATTTCGGGGTTAGACCAATTCCGGTGGAAGAACTCGGAACGCTGTCGGTCGGGTTCGGTGCTGCGTACCACAACACGGTGAGCGACCTCGTCGCCCGCGGCTACACCGGGCACCTGTTGCTCGCGCTCGACAAGATGGGATACATCACCGGTTGGAACTCCCGTGCGCCAACGACGCTCGGCTACGAACCAGAGGACCTGCATGGCAAGCACGTCTCCCTGATCTACCCGCGTGTTGATGAACCCAGGGCCATGGAAGGTCTTGCCCACGCGCTCACCTACGGCACCGCAACGAGCGAAGGCCTGCGCGTCCGTAGCGATGGGTCGCGATTCTGGGCACGCATAGCCGTCTCGCCCGTCTACGACGATGGCGACCATATCGGCTTTGCCAACATCATCTGGGGAATGCGCAGCACCACCCGGCTCCAGTCGGTGCTCGATACGGTCCGCAGCGGCGTCGTCACGGTCGACGAAGCAGGCGTGGTCTACAGCCTGAACCACGCCGCCGAAACCATGCTGGGCTACCCGGAATCCGAAATCATCGAACAGAGCATCGAACTCTTCATGAGCGAAGCCCGGCGGGAACAGCTGCCTTCCGACGCCGGTGTCGACGTGGCCCACAGCATTTCCGCACTCCTGAGCGGCGGACGCGTCACGTCGGCGACACGGCGCGATGGCTCCACGTTCCCGGTTCACGTGAACACCTCGGAGATGGAAATCGGTGGAAAGGGCTACGTGACGGTGGTGTTCGACGACGCGAGCCGTCAACTGGAACTCGAAGAGCAGCTTCGCCAATCGCAGAAGATGGAGGAGGTGGGCCTGCTCGCCGGCGGCGTCGCCCACGACTTCAACAACCTGCTCACCGTCATCGAAGGCTACAGCTCCGTCATGCTCCACGAGATGGGACCTGAAGCGCCGTATGCAGCGGAAGTCGAAGCGATCCACCACGCGGCACTCCGCGCCTCGGCGCTCACCCAGCAGCTCCTGGCGTTCAGCCGGAGAACTGCGATGCATTTCGACGTGGCCAACCTGAACGACATCGTGAACGACGCGACCAAGATCCTCCAGCGCATCATCGGCGAGAACGTACACCTGCGCTGTGTACTCGCCGAAGACCTCGATCCCGTGGAAGTGGACGCGGGCCAAATGGGGCAGGTACTGGTGAACCTCGCCGTCAACGCTCGCGACTCCATGCATGGCGCTGGCGGCGTGATCACCTTCGAAACCGACGGTGTGCAACTGCAAAACACCGGCGACCCTGACCTTCCGAATGGCCGCTACGTGCGCCTGCGAGTGAGCGACACGGGCCGCGGCATTCCGCCGGACGTGCTTGCACGGGTGTTCGAACCATTCTTCACCACGAAAGGCGAGGGACAGGGAACCGGTCTGGGGCTTTCCGTAGTTCACGGCATTGTGAAACAGTGCGGTGGTGTGATTCGTGTTCAGAGTACGCTGGACGTGGGCACCATGTTCACCGTATACCTCCCCTCCGCTGCCGAGCCGGCGGACGTTGGGAACAAGCAGGAGGCTAGCGTTATCGAAACACCACAGGCTTCCGCAACGATCCTCCTGGCCGAAGATGAGGATGCCGTGCGAACAGTGGCCAAGCTCATCCTTGAACGGCAGGGCTATACCGTGCTGGCCGCCGCTGATGGCGAAGAAGCACTTGAACTCTTTGCTGAACATAATGAAAGCATCGCCATGCTGGTGACCGACATCATGATGCCGGGCCTCGGAGGCGTCGCCGTGGCGGAGAGAGTGCTCAAGGAAAAACCCGGTCTGCCTGTGCTTTTCATCAGCGGCTACCCGGACGATGCCGCCATCGACAAGGACTTCTCAGCCGGCGACGTGTCCTTTCTCGCCAAGCCCTTCACCCCCAAGGAGCTCACAGCGGTGGTCAGGCAAGCGCTGGGGCACGAATAGCCGCTCTCGCAGTTTCGTAACAACGGCGCCGCTTCGCCTACGATGGAACGCATGGAATGGTGGGAACTCGCGCTGCTCGTCGCCTTCCTCGCGATACTGCTGCTTGCGACGGTCTACATGGTGGTACGCAGCACGCGACGCGGGCGCCGCTTCATCGCGCTACCCGTAGCCGGGAAGGTGCGCTTCACGAAGGCGCTGGCGAAGGACCCGGAGATACCTGCCTACGCCAAGGGCGTTCTCGCGATCGCGGTCGCGTATCTCGCGCTGCCGCTCGACCTCATCCCCGACTTCATCCCCGTGATTGGCCACCTGGACGACAAGCTCTTCGTCGCGATTGCGATCGCGATGATTCTGCTGCTTGTCCCTGGCGACCGCTTCGACGTCGCACTTGCCGCCGCTGAGGCGGGCGAACCTCGAACGGCGCCACGCCACGTTCCCCCTTCGCCCCCGCCGGCGCTACGCTAGAGGCGTGGCTGAAGTTCCTATCCCCGCACATGTCGCAATTCCCCGTCGCGACGGCAAAACGGCCGTGCTCCTGCACCGCTCGATGGCCGTGATTGGGCCTGACAAGGTCGAGATCAAGGCGGCGCGCGGTGCGCTGTT
>CAZDZP010000042.1:0-4045 GCA_964509855.1 uncultured Anaerolineaceae bacterium
GCGCATCTACCGGTCCCACGACTCCTCCTTCGAAACCGAATTCGGCCCCGTGTTCTGCAACTTTCTGCTCGCTGACGAAATCAACCGCGCGCCAGCCAAGGTGCAGTCCGCCCTGCTAGAAGTGATGCAGGAGCACCAGGTCACCATCGGCAAGGAGAGCTTCAAGGTCCCCACGCCTTTCCTCGTCATGGCCACGCAGAACCCCATCGAGTCTGAAGGCACCTACCCCCTCCCTGAGGCCCAGCTCGACCGCTTCATGATGAAAATTGTCGTGAACTACCCCGGCTTCAACGACGAAATGACCGTCGTCCAGCGCTCCCTTGGCGATGCACCCCACGCCGGCAACGTGCTCACCACCGCCGAACTCGAACTGCTCCAGAAAACCGCCGCCGCCGTCTACGTTGACCGCGTCGTCATCGAATACGCCGTCACGCTCGTCACCGCGACCCGCCACCTCACTCACTACGGACTCTCCGAATTCGAAGACTACGTCTCCTGGGGTTCCAGCCCCCGCGGCTCCCTGAACCTCGTACACGCCTCCCGTGCGCTGGCCTTGCTTCGCGGCCGCAACTACGCCCTTCCCCAGGACGTACACGACGTCGCCCGCGACGTGCTTCGCCACCGCATCGGCCTCACCTACCAGGCGCTCGCCGACGAGGTTGTGGCCGACTCCATCGTCGACGCCATCCTGAACCGCATCCCGCTCCCGCGAATCGACCTCGCCAACCGGGAAAGCGCGTGAGAGGCAATCGCGGCGCGCTTCACGTCGTAAGGACGCCGGAACGGCCAGGCCCCGGCCCAATGCCCGAAGCCGCCCTGCGCGCGCTGGACCTCACCGTTCGCCGCCGCGTCGAAGGGTTGCTCGGTGGCGACTACCGTACGGCGCTTAGCGGCGTCGGCACCGAACTCGCGCGCGTGCGCCCATACGAACCGGGCGACGACGTTCGCCGCCTTGAATGGAACGTCACCGCCCGCACCGGCCAGCCGCATGTCGCCGTCCACATGGCCGAACGTGCGCTCACAACCTGGCTCGTGCTCGACACCTCCCCTTCCATGAACTTCGGCACCGCCGAGCGCCGCAAATTCGACACCGCGGAAGGCGTCGCGCTGGCCGTCGCCCACATCGCTACGCGGCGCGGGAACCGGCTTGGCGTGGTCACCTTCGGTGGGCCCAAGCTGCAGGCCATGCCGCCGCGACAGGGCCGCAACGGACTCTTCGGTGCGCTCCTTGCCGTGCGTAAAGACGCCCAACCGGACGGTGTCACTGGCCCCGGCCTCCGCGAAGCGCTCCCCCACACGGCCGAGCTCGCGTTGCAGCATGGGGTTGTCGTAGTCGTTTCCGACTTCCGTGGCGAAGGCGGCTGGGAAGCCGCACTCTTGCGGTTGGTCAGCCGGCATGCCGTCATTGCGGTCGAAGTCCGCGACCCCCGCGAAGGCGAGATCCCGGACGTTGGCGAAATCGACATGGTCGATCCCGAATCCGGCGAAATGCTTCGCGTCGACACCAGCGACAAGGGCCTTCGCGAACGCTTCGCCGCGGCCGCCGCTGCCGAACGAGCGGCACTCGAACATACGATCACCCGCACGGGCGCTGGCTTCGTCAGCGTTTCCACCGAAGGGGACTGGCTCCGCTCACTCGCCGCCTTCCTGCGCCAGCACGGGAGGGTCGCATGAGTTTCCAATCGCCGCTTTGGCTGCTCGCCCTGCTCGCCGTAGCAGCTTTCCTCGTCCTCTACGTCATCGTCCAGCGCCGCCGCTCCCGCTACGCAGTCCGCTTCACCAATGTGAACCTCCTGGCTAACGTCGCCGCTCAACGGCCCGGCATCCGCCGCCACGTACCTCCAGTGCTGTTCCTCGCCGCCCTTGCACTTCTCTCACTTGCTATCGCCCGCCCGGAAACCGAGGTCGAGATTCCCCGCGACGAGGCGACCGTCATCCTTGTCTTCGACATCTCCGGTTCCATGAACGCCCGCGACGTCGAGCCGACCCGCCTCATCGCCGCGCAGCAGTCGGCCAACGAATTCCTCGAACGAATCCCCGATCGCTTCCGCGTGGGCATGGTCAGCTTCTCCCATCTCGCTCGAACCATTCTTCCGCCGACCCACGATCGAGACCTCGCCCGCGACGCCATCGCCCGCCTCCGCGCTGAAGGTGGTACAGCCATGGGCGACGCAATCATGGAGGCGCTCGAAGCCCTCCAGGCGCCCTCCGAGTTCGATGCATTGCCGATCGAACCCGGCCAGGTCCCATCCGGTTCGAGCGAAGGAGCCGAAGCCCCTCCGCCTTCCGTCATCGTCTTGCTCTCCGACGGCACCGACACCTTAAGCGACATCGACCCCATTGAAGCGGCACAGCGCGCCGCGGCGCTCGGCATCCCGGTGTTCACCATCGCGCTCGGGACGGACGCAGGCGTGGTCGACGTGCCCGACCAGCGGGGCATCATCCGCCGCGTCCCCGTCCCGCCCGACGAGGTGACCCTTCAGGAGATCGCCGACCTCACCGGTGGCGAGTTCTCCGCAGCCGCCACCGATGACCAGCTCGCCCGCGTCTATGAAGGTCTCAGTTCCAAGGTTGGCTACAACACAGAACAGCGCGAAATCACCTGGTACTTCGCGCTTGCAGCGAGCCTCTTCCTGGCCGCCGGCGCGAGCCTTTCACTCTTCTGGTTCAACCGCTTCCCGTAACGCTGTAGGGCGCTGCTCAGGACGCCTTGCGCGCCTCCGGAAGTTCGCCCAGCAGCGATTCGATACGGGCCTGCGCATTTCCGCGACTGAGCAGCATCGTCACGTACTGGTTCAGGCTCACGCCCTCGTCTTTCGCCGCTTCCGCAAGCTCCCGGTGCAGGCTCTTCGGCAACCGCACGTTGAACTTCCCGCTGTACTCCTCGGGGTAGGAAGGGGGCGACACCGGGTGCCCAAGCTGGTGAGCAGTCTCCAACCAGAGGATGCGAATCTCTTCAGCCACCTCAGGTATCTCGTCCACGGAATCAACCTGGCTCATGCAACCGGGTAGGTCGGGGTACACGATCACGTAGCCGCCCTCTTCGTCAGCGATGACATGGAACGTGTACTCCCTGGCAAGAAGTTCTTCGAGGGAGGCGTTGGTTCCCGGAGCTGTCGTCATTTCAGTCATCCAGTCCGACCAGTTTCAAGACCTGGTCTATGTACGCACGCCGCACCTTTTTCCCGTCGTGGACCGGGATCGAGATGATTGCGACGCCCTGTTTTGCGAAGGTCACATGTGATCCTTTTTGGCGGACCTGTTCCCACCCGTACGCTTCCAGCACCTTGCGAACATCGCCGAAGTCAGCGCTCGGAGGCCGCCTACGCATGGCTTCGATCAGCTTCTCGAGTCGCGTCATCGGTGCGCGCCAACCGATAGTACTACGGGCGGTACCACCTTAGCCACCAGCCGCCTCTCCCCGGCTGATCTCCCGGATACCTTCCGCGTGCATCACCGCCAGGCGGGCGTAGCGGCCGGGGTTGCCTGTGACCCATTCCTCGCTCGGCGTGCCCATGATGCTGCGCTTCACCTCGGCCGGCGTTCCCGCGGCCAGCATTCCGTCGGGGATGACCGCGTTCGACATCACCACGCTGCCCGCCGCGATGAGCGCCCGCGCGCCAACCTTCGCGCCGTCCAGCACCATTGCGCCGTTCGCGATCAGCGCCTGTTCGCCAATTTCGGCGCCGTGGATGACTGCGTTGTGCGCTACCGATGCATTGTTGCCGATCAGCGCTGGCTGGTCCGCACGGCCGTGCACCACCGCGTTGTCCTGGATGTTCGCGCCATCGCCAATCACCGCGTAGGACGTGTCGCCGCGCACCACCGCGCCATACCAGATGCTGGCGCGCGCACCGATGCGTACATCGCCCACCACCGTCGCGGTTGGTGCGATGAATGCGGTCGGGTCAACCTGCGGAACCTTGTCTCCTACGGCATAAATCGGCATGCGGAACTCCTCGGGTTTCGAATGGTGGCTGCATCTTCGCGGCGCTTTGGTATCGTAGGCACGCCCATCAGAGCGGCAAGTCGAACCCCCGGAGCG
>CAZDZP010000042.1:4055-14342 GCA_964509855.1 uncultured Anaerolineaceae bacterium
GAGCGGACATGAACATCAATGGCACCGTCGCAGTCATCACAGGCGCGGGCTCCGGTATCGGCCGAGCCATGGCCCTCGCCCTCGCCGAACGCGGTGGCCGCATTGTGGTTGCAGATGTCGACGACGCAGGCAACGCCGAGACCCTCAGGCTCGTCAGCGCGGCCGGTGGCGCCGCCACAACGATCCATTGCGACGCCACGAACCCCGCCGACATCACCGCCGCCCTTACCCTCGCGACGAGCCACTTCAACCGGCTCGATATCGTCTGCAATAACGCGGGTATCGCCGTTCGCACGCCATTCTTCGAAGACGAAGCCCGCGACTGGGCTCGCATGGTGGATATCAACCTGGTGGCTGTCATCGAAGGCACCCGGCAAGGCGTGAACGCCCTCCGCGAAACGGGCGGCGGCGTGGTCATTAACACCGCCTCCATGGGCGGGCTGCTGCCGATGCCCGGGTCGCCCGTTTATGCCGCATCGAAGGCCGGCGTGGTCAACTTCACCCGCTCGCTCGCCTACCTTGCCGAAGAGTGCAACGTGCGCGTCAACGCCATCTGCCCCAGCTACGTCGATACCCCGCTCGTGCGCTCCGCTGGCGACGAGGAAGTCGCCGAAGTCAGCCGCCAGGTCGGCGGCATCATGCAACCCGAAGACGTCGCTCTCGGCCTGGTCGAACTCGTCGAAGACGACACCCGCGCGGGCGCCATCATGCGCGCCACCATCCGCGGCGGCCGCGACTACGCGCGCGAGATTCGGCCGTAGGCGATCAGGTTCCCCTGCAACGGTAGATCTCGTCGCGAATCGCTGGCCAGTTCCCTTCAAACTCCGGGCCCAAGCGACCTGGCGAACGCGCATCCTTCAGCACGAAGGGGCTATCGGCAGCTCGCCGGTCCGCCAGCGCGGCTTCGAGTGCCTCGGCGATCAGCGCGTCGAACGCGATCCCCTCCTGCTCACAAACGCGCCGAGCTTCTTCGACCAACGAAGAGGGCAGATCTAGCTTCAATTTCATCACGAAATCCTAGCACTGGCCATTCGGCGGGCGTAACAAGAGCCCCGGTTCCCCGGGGCTCTTGCGATGTGGTTGGCCGTCGTTCTTACCCTGCCGGCTCTCCCGCCGGCACCGGCAGCTGAGCCTCGTCCCCATGCGGCGCCGGGACATGAGTCCCTTCGACGTCCACGCGCGGGATCCACTCCAGCCAGCTCGGCAGGTACCAGTTGGCCGAACCGAGGAGCGCCATGCTCGCCGGCACCAGCACCACGCGAATGATGGTCGCGTCCAGCGTGATGGCAACCGCCAGGCCGAGCCCGAACTGCTGCATCATCACCAGGTCGCCCATCGCGAAACCGGTGAACACCGCCACCATGATGGCCGCCGCGCCGGTGATGAGCCCCGCCGTGGCGCGCACGCCGTAGGCCACCGATTCGCGGTTGTCGCCGGTGCGGTCGAAGCGCTCCCGGATGCGGGTGAGCAGGAACACGTGGTAGTCCATCGAAAGGCCGAAGAGGATGCTGAACATCATCAGCGGCACCCAGCTTTCGATGCGCTCCACTTGCGTGAAGCCCAGTGCGTCCGCGCCCCAGCCGAACTGGAACACCATCACCAGCACGCCGTAGGCCGCGCCCACTGAGAGCAGGTTCATCACGATGGCCTTAATTGGTACCACGATGCTGCGGAACACCACGAGCAGGATGAGGAAGCTCAGGCCAAGGACGAAGGCGAAGACAATGGGCGTGTAGCTGTCCATCATCCCCGCGTAGTCGATGGTGAAGGCCGTCTGGCCCGTGACCGCGGTTTCCGTCGCCGGGAATGCCGTGGGCAGGTAGTCCTCCCGCAGCCGTTCGACCGCCGCGAAGGCCGCGTCCGACTGCGAATCGCCCGCGATTGCGGTGCTTATGCGGGTCAGCAGCCCGTCATCGCTGGGGGTGACGGTCAGACCGGTGAACACCGAGTCCGCCTCCAACGAAGCGCGGAGCCGCTCGATGCCTTCAACGACCGCCGCATCGCCCGGCGCGCCGGTCACGATGATGTCGGTCGGCGAAAGCAGGCCGGCGTTGAACTTCTCGTCGAGGATCGCGAAGGCAAGGTAGGGGTCGCTGTTCTTCGGCAGCGTGCTCGCCCCGCTTTGTCCGTTCTCCATCGAGAAGTATGGGACCGCCGCAGCCACGAGCAGGCCGCCGGTAATGGCGATGCTCAGGACAGGTCGCGCCATGACCGCGTTCGCGGTGCGGCTCCAGAACGACGTTTCCGGGTCGCCGCCCTTCCTACGGCGACCCGGAATCGTACCGATGTCCACCTTGTCGCCCAGCAGACGGAGCATTGCCGGGAGCAGCGTCATCGCGGCGGAGACCGCCACAACGACCACCACGATCGCGCCGAGCGAAAGGCTACGGAAGATGTTGTCGGGAACGATCATGATGCCCGCCAGCGAAACGACGACAGCCATGCCGCTGAAGAGCACCGCACGGCTGGCTGTTTGCCCGGCGCGCACGATGGCTGCGTCGCGGTCCAGGCCGTTGCGCCGTTCTTCGCGGAAGCGCTGCGTGATGATGAGCGAGTAGTCGATGCCGACGGCGAGACCAATCATCGTGATCATGTTCAGCACGAAGATGGAGAGTTCGAACTGCATCCCGAAAATCGCCGTGATGCCCACGGCCACGAAGATGCCAATGATGCCGAGGATGATCGGGAGCCCGGCCGCCACCAGTGCGCCGAACACCACCACGAGAATGACCAGCGCGATCGGCAGGCCGACCATCTCCGCCATACGCAGGTCGCGCTCCGAAGTCTCAACGAAGGTGTGGTTGATCGAACCCATGCCGCCAGTCACGACGGTGAAGCCTTCGGTTTCGTTCGCATCGTGCACGATTTCGAGCAGGGGCTCGACCGCGGTCTCGAGGTCCACGATTTCCGGCGCGATGAGGAAGACGGGAATCATCAGCGTCCGACGGTCTTCCTGGTACACCAGAGATTCGTCGCGAACCTCGTAGTAGTTCACGGCGCCGCCGATATCCTCGGGGTGCTCCGCGATGCCCGCCATGATGCGGTCCACCAGTGCTTGGAACTGCGGGTGGTCGACGTTGAATGTCTCGGATTCGATGAGCACGTACTCATCCGGGGGCGCGTTTGTTTCGAAGCGGTCGTCGATAAGCTTCTGGCCGCGGTCCGCTTCGAGGTCGTCGTAGACACTGAACTCCGTCGTCAAGGCGTTGCCAATGCCGGCCGCGAAAAAGCCGGCGACAACGATCACGGCCACCCAGGCGGTGACGACGGTCCATGGCCGCCGGGTGGAAAACCGGGCAAGTCGTTCAGGGGAAAATATTGCAGACACAGTGGTACTCCTGCGTGGCACACGGCCATCAGATTTGAACTTGATAAGTGGCGTTGAGGATGGAGTGGGGCTACCTAGCCCCGGTAGCGGCTACGCATTCGAAGGGGTGGCGCCCTCCTTGCTGCGAGAGAGCAGCGTGATCATCAAGTCCAGGATCGCGGGCACGCCTGGCTCCTCCGCCATTTGCAGGCGAAGCGCCGAGATGCCCGGGACCATCGTGTAGAGGAGTTGGGCGATCACCGCCGGGTCCAGGTCTTCGGCGATTTCGCCGTTCTCCTGCCCCGCGCGTACGAGCCCTTCGATTTGCGAAAGGACACCAGCGGTGAAGTCCCGCTGCTGCGGTCCCCACACTTCGCTGTCGTGCGAACTCGCCAGCGCGACTTCCAGCTGCATCTGCGGGTTGCCGCACTCGGGGTCCATCAGCACCAGTTCGCCGACGCTGCGGATGGTTCCCAGCACGGTCGTTTGCGTGGATGCTTTGTCGAACTGTTCCTGCATCAGGTCGGTCGCCCGCTGGAAAACGGCGAGCAGCAGTTCTTCCTTGCTGGCGAAGTAGCGGTACACCGCCCCGGTGCTAATCCCGGCTTCGGAAGCTACCTCCTGCATCGAGGTCGCCTGCCAACCCTTTTGCGAAAACAGCTCCCGCGCCGATGCCACAATGTCTTCGCGGCGTTGGTCGATGTGGGCCTGGGTGACTTTCGTCATCATTACGGGTTGCCTCCGCGTGAACGGCGCTTCATTTGAGTGAACCGCGATTCATTTCGGTGAATGATGGTTCACTCTGCCACCGCCGTCAAGTAATTCGACATTGCTACTGTGGCTCAACTCACTGTAGGTCTGCCTCGTAGACGCCGCTTCCCCCAAAGGTGGCACCGCTCGCTGCCACTCTCGTCCACCCGCTGGTACATTTCCCCGCATCCCACTCGGCCACGGGAGGCCACCGTGACCCGCTTCCTCCTCAATCCCCGCGCGCGGCTCGCTCTGCCATTGCGCGAACCCGTCCCCCATCCCCTCTCGCTCCATCGCCGGCTGCCCGGCTACGCGCCTTCGCCACTCCACGACCTCCCAGATGTCGCCGAAGAGCTTGGGATCGAAAAGCTCTGGGTGAAGGACGAGTCCCGCCGCTTCGGCCTCCCCGCCTTCAAAATCCTCGGCGCATCCTGGGCCACCTTCGGCACCCTTGCCGAACGGCTCCAGGCCCAAACCGGTGACGACATCGAACCATGGCAGTCTGTCGAAGATCTCCGCGACCGCTTCGAAGCGCTCCAGCCGCTCACCCTCGCCACCGCCACCGATGGCAACCACGGCCGCGCCGTCGCCCGCATGGCGAAGCTCTTCGGCCTGCCCGCGCAAATCTACGTCCCCCGCGGCACCGCCGAAGCGCGCATCGCCGCCATCGAATCTGAAGGCGCCACCGTCACCGTCGTCGAAGGTTCCTACGATGAAGCTGTCGAACTCGCCGCCTCCACCGCCGGCCCAACCGTGCAGGTCATCTCCGACACCGCCTGGGAGGGCTACCTGGAGGTCCCCGCCCGCGTCATCGAAGGCTACGCCACCATCTTCGCCGAAATTGACGAAGCCCTCGAAGAAGCCAACGAAGCCGGCCCAACCATCGCCTTCGTGCAGGTCGGCGTCGGAGCGCTCGCTGCCGCGATGGTCGCGCACTATCGCAACCCCACCGCGCTCGTGCGGCCTGTCCTCGTTAGCCTCGAACCCGAAACCGCCGCCTGCGCCTTCGAATCCGCCGCCGCTGGAGAGCCGGTCACCGTGCCCGGTCCCCACACGTCCATCATGGTCGGCATGAACTGCGGCACACCTTCGATGCTCGCCTGGCCCCTCATGCGCGACGGCATGGACCTGTTCATGACTCTCCCCGACGAATCCGCCTGCGACGCCATGCGCAAGCTCGCTTCGGTGGGGATCGTCTCTGGCGAAACAGGTGCCTCCGGCCTGGCCGCGCTCATCGAACTGCTGCAAGACCCCGCAGCCCAGGAAGTGCGCGCCGACCTCGGCATCGATGCCGCTACCCGCGCCCTCGTCATCTCCACCGAAGGCGCCACCGACCCCGCCAATTACGAACGCATCGTCGGCAAGGCGCCGGACGGGGTTCGCCGGTGAGCCACTGGGAATGCCCCGCCTGTGGCCGCAGCTTCGGTCGAACCGGGCAAAGCCACGTCTGCGCCCCCGCGATGACCGTGGACGCCTACTTCGCGCCGCGCCCGGCCATCGACCGCGCCATCTTCGATGCGGTCGCCGCCTACTTCGACGAAATCAGCGAAGCCCCGGGAGACGTCCACATCGAAGCGGTCGGCGTTGGCATCCTTTTCAAGCGGGGCCGCACCTTTGCCGAACTCCGCCCGCGCCGGGCAGGCATGGGGCTATCGTTCTGGCTGCCGCGCATCGACGACCATCCACGCATCACGCGGCGCATGTACGCGCAGGGCAACCGCAGCCGCGCTTCGCACGTGGTCCCGCTCCTGACCCCGGCCGATGTCGACGAATCCGTCCGCAATTGGCTCGCCGAGTCCTACCACCACGCCGCCCGCTGACCCTCCCCTTTCCGCTACTATCCCGCCCATGGAAACACTCCGCCTCGAACGTGACCCCGTGCTCCCGGGCCTCGCAACCATCACCTTCAACAGGCCCGACAAGCTCAACGCCATCAACTTCACGATGCACGAAGAGCTCCAGCAGGCCTGTGCCGAACTGAACCGCGATCCCTCCGTCCGGGTTGTCATCTTCACCGGCGAAGGTCGCGCCTTCTCCGCCGGCGCCGACCTCGGCCGCCGCCCCGCCGAAGGCGTCCCCATCGCACCCTCGTCAGGCCGCGAACCGGATCCCCTTCGCGACCGCTGGGTTTCCAGTGCCGGGAACCGCAGCTGCGCCGCCATCGAATCGCTCGACGCCGTCACCATCGGCTCCATCAACGGGCTCGCGATTGGCGGCGCCGTCGCCTTCATGGCCTGCTTCGATATTCGCCTCGCCGCCGAATCCGCGTGGTTCTCCATCCCTGAAGTCGACCTCGATATCCCGCTGACCTGGAACACGCTCCCTCGGCTCATGCGTGAAATCGGTCCCGCCCGCACCCGCGAATTGGTCATGACCTGCGACCGCTTCACCACCGCCCATGCCCTGCAGTGGGGCCTCCTCAACCACGTCTACCCGGACGCCGAGCTCGCCGCCGAAACCCGTGCCCTCGCCGAAAAGCTCCTCGCCAAGGACCCGTTGTCGCTCGCGCTCACCAAGTCGACTTGCCGCGCGCTCGCCAGCCAGATGGTCCCGCTCGAGGCTACCGTCGCCGACCCCGAGTACCTGCTCCTCCCCCGAGCGCTCCGAAAACAACCCGAATGACCCGCCCATTCCCAACCGCCGAACGGGGGCCTACCATCACCCTTAGACGGAGGCGATTGGGGTGCAGGTGAAAGTCGACGACATTCGCGAGATTGCGGTTGTTGGTGGCGGCGTTATGGGCGCCGGCGTCGCCATGACCTTCGCGCGCTACGGCTACAAGGTCACCATCCTCGATATCGCCGCTTCCGCGCTAGAGCGGGCGAAGGCCATCATCAACGAGGGCCGCTTCGGCTGGCACCGAGCCATCGAACAGGAGCGCTTCACCTCAGAACAAATCGAAACGTTCCGCGGCCTCATCAGCTTCACACTCCTCCCGGCCGCAATCGCCAACGCCGACCTCGTCTTCGAAGCCGTCCCCGAAGACGAGGAGTTGAAGAAGCAGGTCTTCGCCGAACTCGACGCCATAGCCAAGCCTGCCGCTATTTTCGCTTCCAACACCAGCGGCTTCTCCATCTCCAGCCTCGTGCAGGCTGTCAATCGCCGCGACCGAATCATTGGCATGCACTGGTTTAGCCCCGCCAACGTGATGAGGCTGGTCGAAGTCGTCTACCTTCCCGAAACCTCCGAGGATGTCATCGCCGCAGTCGAAGAACTCTGTCGCAAGATCGGCAAGACGCCGATCCGCGTCAAGGACACGCCCGGTACCTACGGGTTTGTCGCGAACCGCATTTACTACGCGGCCATCGCCGAAGCCCAGCGCATCGTCGAAGCAGGCATCGCCACTGCGGAGGAAGTAGATACCGCCATGAAGCTCGGCTACAACTGGCCGGCTGGCCCGTTCGAAATGCTCCAGGGGCGGGACCGTGGCTGGGAGGACTAGCCGCCGCCTACGGTTCGTACGGGCGCCGCGCCCACTGTTCCCAGAGCCCCCATGCCACCTTGTTTCCCCCATCGCCCCGCCGCAGCCCCACATCCCGGAACGCTGCCAGTGATCCTTCCTGCGCGTAGATGGGGTCCAGCGCCGCCCTCCAGATCACCATCGAGTATCCCGCGGCTTCGCTGTCGGAAAGCAGCCGCTGGAGAAACTCAGCCTGGTCTTCCTGCGTACCCACGAGCCGAAATCCATCGACTGCCGCGGAGGGATAGGCGCTGTCGATGATCATCACCTCCCCATCAAAGTGCTCGCCTAGCTGCGTGTAGTAGTCCTCGCGCAGTTCACGCGCCGTGCGCAGGTCCGCCAGGTAGGGATAGCTGCTCAGGGCCAGCACATCCATCCGGCCCGCGAATGACTCCAACGCCGCCCAGTTTGGTGGGTGCACGATGCTCAACGTGCCCTCCAGGTCCTCGAGCTGAAACGTCGGAAACACCTTGATGTCGGGCACCGCGTCCTTCGCGTTCTGGTAGGCCTCGTCGTACAGCGAAAGGAACGCGTCGAACTGCGGTCGCGCCCGATCCCGCATCATGTTCACTTCCACGCCAATCGCAAGGTACTCGGGCTGGTAATTCCTTACGACATAACGCGTGTAGGCTACGAACGCCGTGCGCAAATCCTCATTGGTAAAGCCCTCGGATTGGTCGAATCCCGGTGGCAGGTTAGCCAACCGGTTTCGCTCCACGGCCGGGTCCGTTGGGTCGATCGCGTACACCACCCGTAACCCGTACTGCTCGATGAGCGCCGTTTCCAGCCGCGTCGTTTCCAGCGTTTGTCGTGAAATCTGGCGGTTTGGAAGGAAGTCCTCCCACGGTGGCGCTCGCTGGATGAGAATGACATCCCCGTACTGTGCCGCCGTCGCGAACGCTCGGATGTAACTCTCGGTCGTGTCCTCGGCGGGGAACGCCGCGAAGCCGAGCGCCATGCTCCGGGGCTCACCCTGCGGTTCTGGCTTCGTCACTTCCGGTCCGGCCGGTGGCGCGTCACCGCCATCCCCTCCCGTACAGGCAGCGAAAAGAAGCGCGAGCAGCACTGCTACAATCAGAGGCGCGGGGTAGGTTCTGGAGAACACGCCAACAATGCGTGGAGCGTTTCTTGCTGCGGTCGTGGTGGGCCTCCTCTTTGGTGGCACTGTGGCAGGTGCCCGGCTCATGTCCGGGGACAACGGCAGTCCCGCACCGGCGAGCACTCCCGCCGAAACGCCAACACCCGACCCTGGCTCGCCCCTCGCCACCGCCGAATCCTTCGCATCAGCCTTTGCCTCCCGCGATACCGAAGCCATTTTCGGCATGCTCGACGCCTCGTCGTTGCGTATCTACACGCTCCCCGATCTGCAGTCCGTCTACTCCAACTTCTACGACGAAACCACCTTCCGCAGTCTCACGGCAGAAGTCACGCAGCACTCGGAAACCGGTGCCGCCTTCTTGGTCACGCTGTCCACAGCGTATTTCGGCGACATCGAATACTCCATACAGGTTCCCTTTACCGCCGACAGCGATCGCTATGCCATCACCTGGTCCCCCGCAGCGGTCCACCCGGAACTTCGCGCCGGCCTTCGCATGACAAGCACCATCGAACGCCCCAGCCGCGGCTCCATCCTCGACCGCGACGGCGCGCCGCTCGCCCAGACCATCAACATTCGTTACATCGGGCTCAACCGCGCCATCATCCCCGACCGGGCCGCCGTGACCGCCCGCCTTGAGGCCTTCGGCTTCCCTCGCGCCGACATCGACGCTGCCTTCGACAGCCCGCTTGGCCTCAGCCAGCGCGTCGACGTGGGCACCGTTGAAGATGCCCGTGCCGAAGAAGCCAACCGCATGGTTGTTGAAACCACCGGCCTCGTCATCTACTTCGTTTCCCAGCGCCAACACCCCCTCGGCCCGGCCGCGGCCCATGCCGTCGGATACACCCGCGAACTCACCGCGGACGAACTCCGGGCGCGAAGCGGCCAGGGTTACCGCACGGGCGACCGCGTCGGCGCCACGGGCCTGGAAGCCACCATGGATTCCATCCTCGCGGGCCGCGCTGGCGGCGTCCTCAACGTCGTCAATGGCGCAGGCGCTGTCTCGGCCACCATCGTGGAACGCCCCTTCGTCCAGGGGCAGGATGTCCAGACGACCCTGCGTTCCAGCGTGCTCGTGGCCACGCAGCAGCGTCTCGGCGAACGCCTCGGAGCCGCGATTGTCATGGACCCGCGCGACAACTCCATCCTTGCGCTTAACAGCTCCCCGTCTTTCGACCCCAACGCCTTCGAACGCGGCGATTCGGCCGCAATAAGCGCCATCTTTGCAAAGCCGGGCGACCCGCTGAACAATCGCGCCACCGCCGGGCTCTACTCCGCTGGGTCCACCTTCAAGCTTGTGACAGGTGCTGCCGGGCTGCTCTCCGGGCAGTACTCTCCCTCCAGCGTTCTTGACTGCGGCGCGCTCTGGTATGGCGTCGACCCGCCACGCCGCAACTGGGAAGGCGCCCGCGGCCCGCTCACGATTGCCCAGGGGCTCATGCGTTCCTGCAACCCGGTCTTCTACGAAATCGGCCTCACGCTCTACCAGACCGACAACTTCCTTTCCGAAGTTGCCCGCAGCTTCGGCTTCGGGGAGCCAACTGGCACCGTCGGTATCAACGATGAAGCTGGCCTCGTGCCGGACGCTGCCTGGAAGCGTGCCAACCGTGGCGATGCCTGGTTCCCGGGCGACGAAGTCAACCTCAGCATCGGCCAGGGAGACCTGCTCATCAC
>CAZDZP010000043.1:0-14245 GCA_964509855.1 uncultured Anaerolineaceae bacterium
ACCGACACCATCTGCGTGACCGGAATCATGCCCACGACGACGGCGCGGCCACCGCGCTTGGTCATGGCGAAGCACTGCTCGGCCGTCTTGGCGAGGCCGATCGCTTCGAAAGCGAAGTCCACGCCGCCGCCCGTCAGTTCCTGGACTTTCTGCACGGCATCGGTCGACGAGGCGTCGACGACGTCGGTGGCGCCGAATTCGCGCGCGGCTGCGAGCTTGTTTTCGAGCAGGTCGACGGCGATGATGCGCGACGCGCCAGCGAGCTTGGCGCCCTGGATGACGTTGAGGCCGACGCCACCAGCACCGATGACGGCGACGGTGGAGCCAACGGGCACCTTGGCGGTGTTGGTGACGGCGCCGACGCCGGTCATGACGCTGCAGCCCACGAGCGCGGCGACTTCCATCGGGACGTTGTCCGGCACATGCACACAGGCGTTTTCGGAAACGAGCTGGTATTCGGCGAAGGCCGACATATTGGCGAACTGCGCAATCGGCTGGCCCTTGAGCGAAAGCCGGTCGTTGCGGGCGAGCGAGGCACTGTTGTTGCAGAGGTAGGGCTTACCGGTGACGCAGTTGTCGCACTGGCCACAGGACGTGACGAAGGCGATGACGACGCGGTCGCCCGGCTTCACGCGCGTGACACCTTCGCCGACCTTTTCGACGACGCCGGCTGATTCGTGGCCGAGCACGATCGGCGTGCGGGTGGGATAGGAACCCTCCATGAAGTGGAGGTCGGAGTGGCAGACGCCGCTGGCGCTGGTTTTGACCAGTACCTCCCCGGCTCGGGGTTCGTCGACGTCAATATCTTCAATTGCCAGGGGCTGGTTCACCCCATACATCACGGCAGCTTTCATTTGGTGTCCTCCTTCAGAACTGTCAGCGGGGCCGATCTTTCGCCGGTGGGGTCCGCGTGTCAATGCGATGATCCGTGGTGGCAATGGAACGAGCCCTGGCGGCGGGCGGATAGCCGTCCTTTTCGGTAGACTCCCGCGCACAACAGAGGGGGAGAGTGGACATGGACATCAAGGGTGGCGTGGTAATCGTGACGGGTTCCGCAACGGGCGTGGGCGCGGCGGCGGCAAAAATGCTCGCGGAGAAGGGCTGCAACGTCGTCATCAACTACACCAAGAGTGAGACCGAGGCGAAGGAAACCCAGGCGGCCTGCGAGGCGTTCGGTGTCGAGACGCTGCTCGTCCAGGCTGATGTTTCGAAGGACGAGGACTGCCGCCGTATGGCGCAGGCGGCGCTCGACAAGTGGGGACGCATCGACGGACTTATCAACAACGCGGGCACAACCCAGTTCGTGAATCATGCGAACCTGGACGGGCTGGAGGCGGAAGACTTCCACCGCATTTATGGAGTGAACGTGATTGGCCCCTTCCAGATGACCCGTGCGGTGGCCCCGGCGATGAAGGCCCAGGGCAAGGGGGCCATCGTCAACGTGTCGTCCATCGCGGGTGTGATGGGCGTCGGTAGCTCCATCGCGTACACGGCCTCGAAGGGCGCGCTCAACACGATTACGCTTTCCCTGGCGCGCGCGCTGGGTCCGGAGATTCGCGTGAACACCATTTGCCCGGGCTTCATCCAGGGGCGTTGGCTCCGCGGCGGAATGGGCGACGACGCCTATGAAGCGGCACTGGCGCACCAGGAGCGAGCGACCCCACTGCGCAAGGCCGGGACGCCGGAAGACATGGCCCAGGCGGCAGTGTGGTTTATCGAAGGCGCGGACCTGGTCACAGGCGAAATTCTCATCGTGGACGCTGGCAGTCATTTGGGTGCTGCGCCGCTGATCGCCCGTTAAGCCCGGATGATCGCTCGCCGTGCAAGCTTCACGATGCTCTCGGGCATCATGCTGCTCGCACTTGCGCTTCTCTCGCTGGCGCATGAGCCGCAGGTGAGGGCGTCCGGCTTGCTGGCCAACGGTGAATTCGAAGATTGGCCGCTGCACGGGAACGGCTGGCTGGTGGAACACGGACCTGTTGAGCAGGAAACCGAGACCGTCGTTGCAGGCTCGGCTGCTCGGGTGACGAACGGCAGTGCCAAGTTTCACCAGACGCTCGAGGCGACTGCGGGCGAGACTTTCACGGCCTCCATTTGGGTGTGGAGCGACGGTCTTGGCACCGTGAGCCTCGCGCTCTATGGGATCAACGGGGAAACGCTGAGCTTTACTCATATCGGCGGCACGAGTACGAACGCCGACAGCGTCTTCAAGCGCATCGAATTCCAGTCCACACCACTGCAAGCGGACGGATACGTCCGGCTCGACATAGAGCTTGAGGTGGTGAGCGGCAGCATCGTGGTGGACTCGGCGTCAATTTCAGCCCAGGCAACGCCGGCGACTGCGACACCGACCCCAACCTCGACGCCGACCCTCACGCCCACGCCCACGCCGACTTTCGGTCCATCTGCAACTCCCACGCCGACGCCCATAGGGCCCACGCCTACACGCACGGCGACGCCGACACGCACAACGAGGCCCCCAAACGCGCCGACCGCGACAAGAACTCCGACGAGAACGCCAACACCCCGGGCAACGTCGGGGGGATCGAGTAGTCCCGGTGGGGGCGGCGGAGGCTCCCCCGGAAGCGGACCGAGCAGCGGAGGGAGTTCTTCGCCGGGGATCTTCGTTCCCGGTCCGTCGTCACAGCCCTACGGCGGACTCATCATCAACGGAAACTTCGAGCAGGGATCGAGTGACGGCCCTGCAGGCTGGCAGAAGTATGGCGGCACCGTCAGCCTCTCTCCCTATGGCCGAAATGACTCGAACACCGTGAGTCACCTTTCGACTACTGCGTCGACGAAGTGGCTGTTCCAGACTGTCACCGTGACCGGCGGCGGGTGGTATGCGGCCGAGGGCTGGGCGAAGGTCGAAAGCGGCGCGGCCGAGCTCTTCATCAGGGTGAGCTGGTACGCATCCAGCGACGGCAGTGGTTCTTCGATGAACCAGGTGGATTCAGCCGTGAGCGGGAGCGGAGCATGGGCATTCCTCTCGACCGGCTCTGTGCAGGCCCCCGCAGGGGCGCGGTCAGCGCGGGTCAGGCTCATGCTGCGACCGTTCGGCGGCGCCTCAGCGAACTGGGACGATGTGCTCTTTACTGCGGCGGCGGAACCAACTCCCACCCCGATCCCGCCCGTCCCAACGGCGACCTCGACCACCGTTCCTTCGCCTACCCGGACGCGGGCGGCACCCACGAACACGCGCGTCGTCACTGCAGTGCCGAGGTCCACAGCGACACCTCGACCAGGTGGGAGCAGGACCGGTGCAAGCAACCCCGTCCAGGGAATTCTTGGCACCCTACCGACCGGGAACTCGCTCGTACTTTCCGAAGTGATGTCAGATCCAAGTGGCCCCGGGGACAACAACCTGAATGAGTGGGTGGAGGTGTTCAACCCGGGCGATGCGCCCGTGAATTTGCAGGGCTGGCGAATCGCAGACGCCCGGAGCGCCGATTACCTCGGTCCGCTGGTAGTCCAACCGCAGGGCTATGCGGTTATCGCAGCGCGCGAAGCGCAGATACCGGAGGGAGTGGCGGTGGTTCGCGTCGCTGACGGGAGAATCGGCAACGGGCTCAACAACGGAGGAGACGCGGTCATCCTCATCGCACCGGACGGAAGCGTAGCGGATGCGATTTCCTACGGCGACAACGCGGACTACGAAGTTGGCACGACGACGGCGCCGGCGAAGGGTCAGACCATCGGCCTATCCATGGACGACGGCGGCTGGCACGAAACGATGCACCCGACGCCAGGGGAAGCAAACGTGTTTCCAGAAGTGGAACCGGAAGTGGAACCGGAGGCCGGTGAATCGCCAACGGCCGCTCGCGGTGCCTCCCCCGCGGCAACGGCGACCGAAGCCGCGGGCGTCGCCGCCTCGGGCGGAAGCGCGGGTGCGGTTACGATCATCGAGAGAACATCGGAGAGTTCCCCCATCCCGTGGATCATTCTTGGTCTCGCGGCCGCGGTTGGCTCTCTCGGTCTCTATTCGTTGGGTAGCCGTCAGGCGAAGACGGCGTTGGAGCGTTGGCGTGCCCGCTGAACGGTTGCAAAAGATCCTCTCGCACGCGGGCGTGAGCTCGCGGAGAGTCGCGGAGGAACTCATCCTCGCGGGGCGCGTGGCCGTGAACGGCGTGGTCGTAACGGAGTTGGGCGCACGGGCCGATCCCGAAACGGACGATGTCCTGGTCGACGGCGTACCAGTGGTGCGGGACCGCTACCACTACGTCGCAGTGCACAAGCCGTGGGGATTGGTTACCACGCGCTCCGACGAGTTCGGACGGGAAACCGTGATGGATCTCGTGCCGCCTGAACTGGCCAGCATTCTGCACCCCGTGGGGCGGCTCGACAGGGACAGTGAGGGGCTGATCATTCTCACCAACGACGGGCATCTCACCGAACGCCTTACACACCCGCGCAACCAGGTAGAGAAGGAATACCTCGTCAAGGTTTCCCGGGCGCTAAGCGACCGCGAACTGCAGCGGATGGTGCGCGGGCTGGAGCATGACGGGGAACGCATGCGGGCTCATTCGGCCTCCAACCTCACGCCTCCCGGGAGCGACGAAGCATGGATCCGGGTCGTCCTGCGCGAAGGGAAGAAGCGCGAGATTCGTCGTATGTTGGAGGTGTTGGGTCGTGAAGTTCGCATTCTGCGCCGGGTGCGCATCGGTCCGGTGAACCTTGGGAGACTCGAAGTCGGCCAGTGGCGCGAGTTGACCGGCAGCGAAGTGGCTTCGCTCTACGGCAAGGCGCCGTCGCCCACGCAGCGACGCGTGAAACCCTAGCCAAAAGAGGTGGCGCGCTCGCGGCGATGCCCTACGATGCCAATCGTGGAAAATGCTGCCGAGTCTTGCGTGGTCCCCACACCGATTGCGATTGATGGCGGCGCCGCGACCGGTAAGTCGACGCTTGGGGCCGCACTGGCGGAGCGCTTCGATCTTTTGTTGTTTGACACGGGCGTGACATACCGCGGGTTCACTGCGGTGGCCCTCGAACGTGGCGTGGCGCCGGGCGACGCGGAACAGTGCACAGCGCTGGCCCAATCGTTGAGAATCGAGATCACGGGCAGACTTGAGACGCGAATCGCGATTGATGGGGTGGACGTCACTTCCCGGCTGCGGATGCAGGACGTCGAGCGATCGGTGAGCGACTACAGCAAGATCGCGGGGGTTCGCGATGTGATGGTTGCGATGCAACGAGCGGTCGCCGAGGCAAACCCTGCAGTGGTCGTTGGGCGGGATATCGGCACGGTGGTTCTGCCGGGCGCCCCCGTGAAACTCTTCGTGACGGCGTCCGAAGAGGAGCGCGCGAAGCGACGTGCTCTCCAGGCGTCGCTCTGGGGCGACGCCCAGGATGCAAAACGCGCCGGCGGCGACATCGCCCATCGCGACAAGATCGATAGCTCACGAACGACGGCGCCACTTCGGCCCGCCGACGATGCCGTAGTCATCGATACCACGTTCCTCGCTCCCGAAGAGGTGATGGCACGCGCGCTGGAGGTCATCGGGTGCCCAAAGTGAGCTTGCCGAAACTGAAGTTCGGTTGGATGGTGAGGCCGTTCTACTGGATGTGTGTCCATCTGCTGCGGGCGATCCTGTGGGTGGTGGGGCGCTGGGAAGTCACCGGGCGCGAGAATATCCCTGCGACGGGGCCGCTGGTCGTCGTGTCGAATCACCTCAACAATGCGGACCCGCCGATTCTCGCGGCTGGCATTGCGCGGCGGCGGGTACGGTTCATGGCGAAAATCGAGCTGTTCAAGATGCCGCTCGGCATCTTTATCAAGGGATTTGGGGCGTTCCCGGTGCGACGCTTCGACGCCGACGTTGGCGCGCTGCTTGGTGCGGAACGGCTGCTGAAGCACGGCGAACCCATCGGAATGTTCCCGGAAGGCACACGGAGCCGCACGGGCACGATGGGGCAGCCACACCCGGGCACAGCGCTCATCGCGTTGCGGTCGGGGGCCGCAGTGTTGCCCTGTGCCATGACAGGCACGGAACGGCTGCGAAACCCGCTCGTAGTCCTGCGCAAGCCACGAATCACCGTTGCAATTGGCGAGCCCATCCCGGTGGAGAAGGTGAAGCGCCCAACAGAGCAACAGGTGAGCGACCTGACGCGCCAGATCTACGAAGCCATTAACGCGTTGTTACCCCCGCAGTACCGGGGCTCCTATACTGGAGTTGAGGTAGCAGAGGCAACACATGGTGGAGATTCTCCGGGCAACTGAAATGGGCTTTTGCATGGGCGTACGACGCGCCGTGCAGATCATGGAGGGCGAAGCGACGCCCGAGATTCCCGTGTTCAGCGTCGGGGAGATCGTTCACAACCCGCATGTGGTGGCCCGGCTCGAACAGAACGGTGTGCGCCAGCTACCGGGGCCTGACGACTTCGACGGCGATATCGGCAAGGCAACGGCCGAGCGCGTTACCAAAGGACGGGTCGCTATCACGGCTCACGGCGTGGGCGAGCGCGTGGTGCGCGAACTCGAGGACAGCGGGCTGGACATCATCGACACGACCTGCCCCATCGTCACGCGCGCACAGCGCTACGGGCAGAAGTTCGTGCGCGACGGCTGGCACGTGCTGATACTCGGCGACCCGGGGCACAAGGAAGTGCGCGGAATCCTCGGCTGGACCTACGACAGGGACGGGGTTTCGCACGCATCGATCGTGCAATCGCCAGACCTCGAGTCGCTACGCGATGTAATCCAGAACTTCCCCGGGGGCTTCCCGAACAAGATCAGCGTGATGGTCCAAACCACGCACAAGATGGAAGACTTCGCGAAGTTCGTTTCGAACCTGATGCTGCTGCAGCGCGACAACAACTTCGAACTGCACGTGGTGAACACGCTTTGCCACGCGACGACGGGCCAGCAGGAAGCTGCGGCGCGGCTGGCAACGCAGGTCGACCTGATGGTGGTCGTGGGCGGAAGGAAGAGCGCGAATACGCGTCATCTGAAGGAAGTAGCCGAAGAGCAGGGCTGCACCGCCTACCACATCGAAGGCCCCGACGAACTGCTGGCCGAATGGTTCACGGAGGCGAAGAAGGTGGGGCTCACCGCTGGAGCCTCGACCCCCGACTTTTCCATCGATGAGGTCGAGGCGCGGATTCGCGAGCTCACGAGGGCATGAAAGAGCCACAGCCCGGCGTGATTTCGGGAGTGCGCGAAGGCTCCCTTGCGGAGGCTGCCGGCATTCAGCCCGGGGACCGTGTGCTGCGGGTGGCCGGCGTTACCCCGCGGGACGTTGTCGACATGCAGTTCTACCAGGCCGACGATGAAGTCGAAGTGCTCTTCGAGAGTGCTGACGGGATCCAGGACCTCGTCGTCTTCGAAAAGGACCCGGACGAAGACCTTGGGCTGGAGTTCGAGCGAGCCACGTGGGACGAAGTCACTCTCTGCAACAACAACTGCTTCTTCTGCTTCCTGAAGGGTTTGCCGAAGGGAATGCGGAAGACGTTGTACATGAAGGACGACGACTACCGCCTGAGCTTCCTCCACGGCAACTTCGTCACGCTCACGAACCTTACCGAAGCTGACTGGGAGCGGCTGGCGGAACAACGGCTCAGCCCGCTGAACGTCTCGGTGCATGCGACGGAACTCGACCTTCGGCGTTCGATGCTCGCCAACGACCAGGCCCCAGACGTGCTGGAGCAGATCGCGAGACTGGGGAAACTGGGGATTCGGGTGCACACCCAGATTGTGCTGTGCCCGGGGGTCAACGACGGGGTGCATCTCGAGCGATCCCTGCGGGACCTCGCAGCGCTGCACCCCACCGTACAAACCGTATCGGTGGTGCCGGTTGGAGCGAGCCCGAAGCTGGAGGACTGGTCACTGGGCCGCGACGGCATCGAACTCGTGCGACCCAACCGCGACTACGCCCGGGGAATCGTCGAGCTGATCAAGCCGCTGCAGCGCGAGTTCCGCGCCAAGTACGGGCGGACCATCGTGCAGTGCAGCGACGAGTACTACGTGACGGCCGGTGTCGCCGTTCCGGGGGCGGCAACCTATGACGGGTTCGTCCAGTACGAGAACGGCATCGGCATGGTGCGGACGATGCTCGGCGATTGGACACGGACCAAGGCCAGGCTTCGGAAGAACGGAACGCGTGAATTCGCTGGCCGGAGCGCGGTCATTGGCAGTGGGGTGCTGATAGCGCCGGTCCTCGCCGAAGTGGCGAAAGAGTTCAGTGAATTGAGCGGCGCAAGCGTAACTGTCGTGCCGGTAACGAACTCCGTTTTCGGCGAGCGGGTGAACGTGAGTGGGCTGCTCTGTGGTGGTGACTACCTGCGGGCGCTCGGTGACATCGAGGCTGATATCGCGATCCTGCCCCGTCCCAGCCTCGACTACTTCGGGCGACAGTTCCTCGACAGCATGACGGTCGACGAGTTTTGCGAGCGGCTTGGCCGGCCGGTGGCCTTCGCCAGCCAGTGGAGCGAAGTGCTGGACATCCTGCGGGGAGGCTCGCAACGCCCCGGGCCGACCGTGGCCAGCAATGGAGCGTTCTGGAGCGAGACGCGGGAAACGCTACCTGCCGGGGCCGCCTGGGTGACTGCCTGACGCTTCGACCGCGGATGGTAGACTGTTGCCGTGTCACGAATTCGTGTTGAACCGCTTGGTATTGAAGTAGAAGCGTCCCGCGGAAACTCGGTTGTTGAGGCTGTTTCGGCGGGCGGCTACTACTGGCCAGTTGGCTGTGACCTGATCGGCGAATGCACAAACTGTGCGATGGAAGTCGTGTCGGGTCTCGGGCGGATAAGCACGATGGGGCGATATGAGCGGCAGAACCTCATCCGGCAACGGGGACCGCGTTCCGTAGACGACCCACGGCTTCGACTCGCGTGCCAGGCACGCGTCGACGGCGATGTGGTGGTCTACAAGCTGGGAGTAGAACCAGCGTGAGCATTCGGGACGAGCCGGATACACTGGAAAGGATGCCGCGCTGATGCCGTATATCATCACTGAACCGTGTATCGGCACAAAGGACGCTTCGTGCGTGGACGTATGTCCCGTGGACTGCATTCACAGCACAGAGGAATCGCCGCAGTACTACATCAACCCGGAAACGTGTATCGACTGCGCAGCATGCGAATTGGCATGCCCGGTGCAGGCGATTTTTCACGAGTCGGACGTACCTGCAGAATGGGAAACATACGTCGCGATTAACGCGGACTTTTTCAAGGAACATTAAGGCCCGGAAAGCGAGGCCAGGAGCACAGTGGAACTAGCACAACTCGAAGCATTTCTCCAGGTGGCGCACCACCGGTCATTCAGCCGCGCGGCGGAGGCATTGTTCCTCACGCAGCCATCTGTCACCGCCCGTATCCAATCGTTGGAACGCGAACTCGGCGAGCGGCTCTTTGAACGGAGTGGGCGCAGCGTCAGCCTTACCGACGCAGGGCTGGCGTTCATCCCCCACGCCCAGCGGGCCCTCACCGCGGTCCAGGAAGGCGCCGACGCCATCGACGCCGTACGCCACGGAGAGGTCGGCAACATCCGAATTGGCGCGAGTTCGAGCATCGGCACCTACATGCTGCCGGAGACGATGAGGCGCTACCGGGAGTCGCGTCCGGGCGTGCACGTGAACATGAGCATGGGACAGACGGAGCAGATTGTGGAACGGCTGCTTGCCGGCCTCATCCACATTGCTATCTGCCGACTGACGCAGCACCCGGAACTCGAATCGATCCACATGTACAACGACACGCTTGTGCTGATTGTGCCGCCGGGCCATCCCTTCGCGCGCCGCAAGGGAGTGACGCTCGCGGACGCAGCCGAGCAGCCCTTCATCTTCTTCGACCGCAACTCCAGCTACCACGGACTGGTATACGGCACCTTCCTGCGGGCGGGCGTCGCGCCGGAATCGGTCATGGAGATCGACTCGATGGAGGCGATCAAGCACATGGTCGAAGCGGGGCTTGGCCTTGCGATACTCCCCGAAGTCTCGGTACGGGCGGAAGTGGCGGCCGGGCGACTGATGCAGATCGACATTTCCGACATCGAACAGCCAGCGGAACGCGAAGTTGGGCTGCACGTGCTCAAGAACCGCATTATGTCGCCGCCGATTCGCGACTTCATCAAGCTCATCGCGGAGGAGCACGGCCTCGGGCAGGTGATGGAGGAAAAGGCTCGCATCGCCGCCAAGTCGAAGCGAACACTGAAGAGCGGCGAGGCTTAGTGGGCGCGATTATCCTGCGCGGCGCCCGTGCCTGGGATGGCACGGCAGAAGCGGCGGTCGAACGCAGCATCGTCTGCGCGAACGGCGTTATCG
This sequence comes from uncultured Anaerolineaceae bacterium, assembly GCA_964509855.1. Taxonomy (GTDB): domain Bacteria; phylum Chloroflexota; class Dehalococcoidia; order Tepidiformales; family Tepidiformaceae; genus CAZDZP01. Next base: position 10,260 of record CAZDZP010000043.1, read on the forward strand.
CCGGGGACGAGACAGCGGCTGGGGATGCCCAGGAAATCGACCTCACTGGTTGCACGGTCATTCCCGGGCTCATCGAGGGTCATGCGCACCTGTGTTTCAACGCGGGGGCCGACTGGCGGCAGGTCTACGACAACGACACGCCCGGGGCGATGCTGCTGCGCATGGCGAATTCCGGAAAGAAGATGCTGGAAGCCGGCATTACCACCGTGCGCGACCTTGGCGCACCGACCGAACTCTCCATCGAAACACGCGAGGCGTTTCGCAGTGGGCTTGTGCCCGGCCCCAACCTGCTAGTCGCGGGCGCACCTATCACTACCACCGGTGGACATTGTTGGTTCATGGGTGGCGAAGCCGATGGCGAAGTCGAATTGCGTAAGGCCGTGCGGCAACGCGTCAAGGCAGGATGCGACTGGATCAAGATCATGGCGACGGGCGGCAACATGACCGCCGGTACGAACGTGCTGGCCGCTCAGTACAGCGTGGAAGAGCTTCGGGCGGTCGTCGAAGAGGCGCATCGTTTGCGCAAGCGGGTCGCCGCGCATTGTCACGGCACCGCCGGTATTCGCGTCGCCGTTGAGGCAGGCGTGGATACACTGGAGCACTGCTCGTTCGTTGGCGAGGGTGGAGTGGACCGCGACGATTCCGCTCTCGAACGGATCGCACAGAAGTCGATGGTCATCTCGCCAACGATTTCGGTTGGCTATCGCACCTGGACGGACGACGGCAGGAAAGCCGCCCGGCGGGACCTTCTGCGCAAGATGCTCGAACTGAAGTGCGACATCGCGATGAGCACTGACTGCGGCATCCCGGGGGTACCGCACGAGGCGCTGGCCGGGGCCCTGGACGTTGTGCAAGAGATGTCCGGCCTGGCACCAGCGGAGGTGCTGAAACTGGCCACCAGCACGTCGGCGGAACTGCTGGGAATGGGCGACCGCGGCACCATCGCGCCCGGCAAACGCGCTGACCTGGTGGTGCTCGATGGCGACCCCACCGAGGATCTCGAGGCGCTCACGCGAGTTCGCATGGTTATCAAAGGTGGCGAGGTGGCGTATACGCCCCATTCATTCGCGCCAAGTGCACACCGGCCGTAGACTCGATCCACCGGGGGCTCGTTATGAAATCCAGCATCCTGCTCGCAGCAGGCCTTTCCTCACGCATGGGGAAACCCAAAGCACTGCTCGACTGGGGCGGCGAACCGCTCATCCGCTACCAGATTCGTCAGCTTTTTGAAGCCGGCCTCGACGAAGTGGTCGTCGTGCTCGGTTTTCACGCCGACGAGATTCAGCGGCAGATGCGCGACCTGACTTGCCGCGTGATGCTGAACCCCCGCTACCAGATGGGCAAAGCCGGCTCCCTACGCATTGGCGCAAAGGCAGTGAACCGGGATGCCGATCCTCTCGTGATTCTCGGCGTCGACCAGCCGCGGTCCGCGGACCTCATCCGCACTATCGTCGAAGCACACATGAATGCCGATAGCCAGGTAACCCGTCCCACTTTCGACGGACGCGGCGGGCACCCCGTCGTTGTTTCGGGCAGCCTTCGCACGGAGATGATGGAAGCGACGGACGAGAACGAAGGTCTCCGGGGTGTGCTCGCGAACTACGCGAGCCGGACGCAACTCGTGCCCAATGGCGAGGAATGCCGTCTCGACCTCAACACGCCGGAAGAATACGAAGCAGCCCGCCGCTCGCTAACCCCTGCCTAACGTTGTTCGCCTACCGCCCTCGCCTCGTGGTGTTCGACCTCGATCTCTGCGTGATCGACAACCGGGCGGCGTGGCGCTACGCGCTGGAAGAGGCGGTGATGATGGCGACTGGCGAGCGCGTCGAAACGGACCGCCTCTACGAGGAATTCCGGGCACGCGCGTGGGACCACGCTGTTTCCATCCTGGTGCAGGACTCGGCGCTGCGGCCACGCGTGGTGGACCTGGCTGAGCAGTACTACCGCCGGAGCGCCTTGAAAAGACTGCTGGTGTTTGAGGGGATCGGGATGGCATTGGATTCGCTGCGCGGTGAGCGCATCGAGATGGGCGGGATCACTCGCGAGAACCACTACCACGCCATGCGACAAATCGAGTCGACCGGTGTGGACCGGTTTCTCACGGTGCTTTCGCCAACGCCTGATGGAGAAGAGTGGAAGCCCGAGCTGCGAATCGCCGAGTGCGCTCGCTACACGGAGACGCCAGGGGATGGCGTTCTCTTCGTGTCACCCGAGGTCCGAGACCTCGAACAGGCGAGCGTTTCGGGAGTCGCAGCCGGTTGGGCTACCACGGATGGTGGAGGCGGAGTTTCGCACCCGGGTGAGTTGGCGCGAGCACTCATCGCCTCCAGACCAGGCCGCTAGGAAACGGCTTCGGGTTCGACCTTCTTGCTGCAGCCGGGACAATAGGTTGTCTCCCGTGCGGAGAAGAAGCGGAGATCACATGCGGGGCAAGATACGAGTCGGCGGGACATCGCAGCACCATCCTTTGCTATATATCGATAGTATCGTCGTATGCCTCGCGGCATCGAGATAGGCCCATTCGTGAATCTCGGCAGCCCAAGGTATTGCCCTGGACTATGGAAATGCATGCGATCTGTATACAATGCTTGGGCGAAGTATTTCGGAACCGTTATCGATAGGTGCTTTCCGCTCTAGCGAACTGCGGTTAGATTGGGTGTATTGGACTGGCACCACGCCAGCAAGCACGCACGGGGAGCGCTATGGCCACGAAAATCGGCATTAATGGTTTCGGACGAATCGGCCGCCAGGTACTGAAGGCGATCACGGATCGCTATGGCGACACACTCGAGGTGGTTGCGGTCAACGACCTGGTCCCGCCGGAGGTCAGCGCGAACTTGCTGAAGTACGACAGCAGCTACGGGAAGTGGAAACGCGAGATCCGCGCCACCGAGAACGCGATATTTGTGGATGGCCGGGAAATCAAGGTGTTCGCTGAACGCGACCCTGGCGAGATCCCGTGGGGTTCCGCGGGCGTGGAGCTGGTGGTGGAATCGACCGGGTTCTTCACGGACGCGACGAAGGCCGTGGCGCACCGGCGCGACACGGTAAAGAAGGTCATCATCAGCGCTCCCGCGAAGAACGAAGACGTGACCGTCGTTCTGGGCGTGAACGCCGAGAAGTACGACCCGGCAAATCACCACGTCATTTCGAACGCGAGCTGCACCACGAATGGCCTGGCGCCGGTGGTGAAGGTGCTGGTGGACAACCTGGGCATTGAAAAGGGTCAGATGACCACTATTCACAGCTACACGAACTCCCAGAAGATTCTTGACCAGGCTGGCAGCGGCGACATGCGGGAAATGCGCGCCGGTGCGATGAACATCGTCCCGACCTCCACCGGGGCGGCGAAGGCGCTTCGCCTGGTCATTCCGGAAATCGAAGGAAAGCTGGACGGGCTGGCCTATCGCGTGCCGACGCCAACTGTATCGATCGTGGAGATCGTTGCTCTCGTCGGGAAGGAGACGACCAAAGACGAAGTGAACCGCCTGATGGAAGAGACGGCGGGCGAACAAATGAAGGGCATCCTCGGTTACACGACCGACCCCGTCGTTTCCATGGATATGAAGGGCGACGAGCGTTCGAGCATCGTGGACGGCCAGTGCACAAACGTGGTCGGCGGCAACCTGGTGAAGGTGGCTGCCTGGTACGACAACGAGTGGGGCTACGCCTGCCGGATTTCGGACCTCTGCAAGTTCGTGACCGACAAGGGGCTTTAACGCCTCGCGCCCGGGTTCGAGCGACCGAATGACGGTCGTCGTATCCTTCTGGACGAAACCGCAGGCGCTCGTGGCTCCCCGCCTCCATCCGCCTGCTACCGGGGGCCCGGTTGGCTGATTCCCGTCCAGCGGACAGCGGCAAATCGCCTGCCCGGCGGCAAAGTCTGCCGGCGGCGATTTCTGGTGTTCTCCGTTGGGAGTATGGAATCGCCGCGATCCTGCTAATCGGCGCGCTGCTTCGCTTCAACGGACTGGACTGGGACCAGC
>CAZDZP010000044.1:0-14184 GCA_964509855.1 uncultured Anaerolineaceae bacterium
AGTTCCGCGAGGATGATGGCCGCCCCGAGGAACATCAGGAAGATCTGGAGCACCCACGACACTGTCGACGCCGTCGTGTCGGCGCGCCGCTTTACCAGCGCGGCATCACGCCTCTTGCTGCTCTCAGCGCGCGCCACGATCGTGCGGAGCGCACGGCCCAGCAACCGGCTGACGACCAGGTGGATGATGAACAGGAAGGCAAGCACGACGAGGATGGAAATCGACGTACCGACGATTTGGTCCTGGTTGTTCTCCCAGAATTCTGTGAGTCGACTGAGGTCCAAATGGGGCCTCCTTTTCGGAATCTGATGTCTATGTGGCGGCGGCGCTCAACGGAGCCATGCTTTGTAACAGGCGCTTCAATCCACCCGTGTCGAAGGCCACCGAAAGCTCGACATCTTCGCCACGCTTCTGCACCGCAACTACGGTGCCCTCACCGAACTTGGCGTGCGTCACGCGATCCCCGGCCTGCCAGTTCGCCTCCATCGGCCGAAATTCTTCCAACGGCGGCGCGGACGCCGCCTCCAGGTACGTTCTTGTACCCGTCGAACTCCACGGACGTGTGAGCGCCCCGGGGATTTCCGAAAGAAAGCGGCTTGCGGGGTTGTTCTGCGTCGCCCCAAAGCTCATGCGCCGGAACGCCCGTGTGAGATACAGCAGGTCCTCGGCGCGCGTCATGCCCACGTAGGCGAGGCGCCGCTCCTCTTCCATACCGCTAGGGTCTTCGAACGAGCGCATGTGGGGAAGAACGCCTTCCTCCATGCCAATCATGAAGACCACCGGGAACTCCAATCCCTTGGCCGAATGCAACGTGAGCAAGGTCACTGCCTGGGTTCCCGACTCCAGTTCGTCGACGTCCGCAACCAGCGCCACATCCTGCAGGAATGTCGCAAGGTCAGCCCCCGAACCCTCATCGCTTTCGTAGCCCGCCATCACGGCGCGCAACTGATCGACGTTCTCCTTGCGCTCTTCCGCTCCGTCCAGCGATTCGTCGAGGTACCTGCGGTAGTCGGTGGCGTCCAGCACCCAATCGAGCAGCTCCGGTAGCGAACGAAACGGCGACTCGCGCAGCTTGTCCATCATCGTCGCGAAAGCACGCACCGACACGGCCGACCGTGCCGCGACCCCCGGGATGCTCTCCCCCCGCCCGATAGCGTCGGTGGCGTCTGCGAGCTTCAGACCGTAGGCGCCCGCCCACGCCTGCAAGCGTTCCACTGTTCGAGTTCCGATACCACGCGTAGGCACGTTGATCACACGCAGCCAACTCGCTTCGTCGTAGCGGTTATGGATGAGTCGCAGGTACGCCAGCACATCCTTCACCTCACGCCGCTGGTAGAACCGCACGCCACCTATGAGCCGGTAGGGGATGCGATGGCGAACCAGCGCCTCCTCTACGGAGCGGCTCTGCGCGTTCGTGCGATACAGCACCGCGAATTCGCCGTGGCCCCTACCCGAAGCGGAAAGTCGCTCGATTTCCCGCGCGACGAACTCTCCTTCTTCCTGGTCGTTGTAGGCCTCGTAAGTCACCACAAGGTCGCCACCTTCGCGCTGCGTCCAGAGCGTGCGAGGCGTCCGCCCGGGGTTCTTCCCAATGACGGCATCGGCCGCCTTCAGGATCGGCTGCGTCGAACGGTAGTTTTCCTCCAGCAAAATGACGTGGGCATCCGGGAAGTCGTTCTTCAGGTATTCGATGTTGCGCGCGTCGGCGGCACGCCATGAATAGATGCTCTGGTCAGGGTCGCCCACGGCCGTGAGGTTCCCGTGCCGCGAAGCGAGGATGCGCGCTAGCCGGTATTGCACCGGGTTCGTGTCCTGGAATTCGTCGACGAGCACATGGCGGTATCGCTCGGTGTACTTCTCCCGCGCTTCGTCGCTTTCCTGGAACAACCGCAACCCCTGTGTCAGCAGGTCGTCGAAGTCGAGGGCATTTGCACCGCTCAGCGAAGACTCGTACCCACGAAATGCCCGGGCCACTACCTCATCCGCGTAGCTCGAGGCGCGGTTCTGCACGTCCTCGGCGGTAAGCATCTCGTTCTTCGCACGAGAAATAGCGCCGAGCACCGCCCGCGGCTGGAACGCCCGCGTATCGACGTGCAGCGATTCCAACACCGCCTTCGCCACCGACACCTGGTCCCCGTCGTCGTAGATCACGAACGACGAATCGATGCCGATGTGCTTACCATCAATTCGCAGCCAGCGTGCACACATGGAATGAAACGTGCCCATGTGGACGTTTCGGGAGTCATCGCCAAGTAAAGCCTCCATACGCGTACGCATCTCGCGAGCGGCTTTGTTCGTAAACGTGACAGCAAGCACCCGCCACGGGTGAATCCCCTTGTCACGAACCAGGTAGGCGATCCGGTGAGTGATGACACGCGTCTTCCCGCTCCCGGGGCCGGCAAGAATGAGGAGGCCACCGTCACCGTATTGAACGGCTTCCAGTTGCGGAGGGTTCAGACCGTGAAGAGCAGGTTCGGTGGTGGATGCGGTTATCGGCTCAGGAGTCACATGGCGAGTCTAACATCTGCTAAGGATGCTTATCCAAATGGATTCGCCCTCCACTTGGCCGATGCTATACTCGAATCAAGGCGCCCAGCCACGGACGAGTCTGGAGAGGCTGCATGTTTTTGATCGACTGGCCTGGAGGGTCTTGGGAAGCGAGTCTCCGGCTCACGCTCACGATCCTGGCTGTATACCTTGCTGCGATGTGGATCACCCTCATCTTCTGGACCTACCGCGACATCCGCCAGCGTAGCCGTGACCCCATCATCCAGACCGTCGCCGTCGCCCTCGTCCTCGTGTTCTTCCTCCCAGGCCACTGGATCTACCTCATCCTGCGCCCGCGCTACACCCTCACCGAGCTCTACGAACGCTCCCTCGAAGAAGAAGCGCTCCTGCAGGAACTCGAGGACCAGAAGGCCTGCCCCAACTGCAACCGCCGCATTCGAGACGAATTCCTCCTATGCCCCTTCTGTCGCGCGTCGCTCAAGGAACCGTGCCGGGCATGCTCCCGCCCCCTCAGTCGCGCCTGGCTCGCCTGTCCCTACTGCGGCATGGAAAAGCCCGCCGCCATGCGGCCCGGCCCACGCCAACAGCAGGTGCGCCAGCCTCGCCCTCAGCAAACCGCAACGACCGCGTCCGTCCCTCCCCCGGCTCCACGACCGGAACCGGTACGACGGGGCACTACCACGCCCCGTCCCGGCTTCCCCGGTTCGACCAGTGGCAACGGCCGCCCGGCAACCCCGGAACCCGCCCAGGACGCTGGCGAAATCGGCATGATCGACGCCACCCGGGACTAGCTACTCCTGAGAATCGGCCAAAGAAAAAGGCGCCCCACGTAGGCGCCTTTCTTTCGTTTGTTGCTCCGGGCCGACTAGGACGGAACCGCTACTTCGATCGCCAATGCGTCGTACACGTTCGCGCCTTCCAACAGTTCCGCCATTCGCTCCAGCTTCGCCTCACCGTGGAATCGCGTCTGGTCGAAAATGCCTTCCAGCGCGATGACCGTGTTTTCCGTGTCGGCGCGCGAAAGGAACATCGGCACTCCCGCTGCCCGTGCTGCATCGAAGCTGTATTCCGACGGTTTGCGTCCGCCGGTGAGGATGAGACACACCGGCTGAGCACGCAGGGCCGCCAGGTGCATGTCCGTCTTGTCGTAGCGAACCACGATGGCCTGGCGGTTGAAGCGCCGGAAGTACGGCTGCCCCGCGTCCGAACCGATCGGCGCGATTACGAGGTTGTCGCAGGTTGTATCGACCTCGTCGCCTTCCACAAGCGTTTCTGCGTTCAGAAGCCCACGGGCATCGTCGACCGAAAACCCGGCCAGCGTGCGGTCCGCAGGCAATACCACCACCGGCGCCTCGCCCTGGGTTGCCGGCAACTTGCCCAGCATTTCCGAAGAGGCGGCGGTGACAACGATGGTCGCAGGGCTCATTCCGGCAGGAACGTCCGGAAGCGTTTCGCGTCCGACCAGCACTACGCGTGCGCCGGCAGGCACGCTTTCGACCGGCCCTTCGGCCACGAGCACATCACGCGAACCGGGGTCGGCGACGGTCGACGCCTCAACCGGGATAGCGGCGGAACCGGGCACGTAGTGGAGCGACGCGAAATACGCGGCATCCTTCGAGGCGTTCCCATCGCCGGCGACCCGCGCCAGCTTCGTAGGTACGCCGAGGTAGGCATAGTGGCGGGCAATCGCCGCGGCGACCCCGGTCTTACCCGAGCCCGCTTCGGTGGACGTTACATAGATGACTGGCACAGGCGCTTCGCTCCCGGGCGTGTTCGGCCCTCAGCCGATTGTGACGAGCGTCGCAAGTATCAGCAACACGCGCTCTGGTGCCGGTTACGCCCTTCGTTCGCGTACATTGTGCGCTATGACCATCACTCGCCGCGTATCCGTTGAACGAAACCGCCTCCGTTTCGCTGCCGCCCACATGGCCACGTTCCACGGCGACTGCGAACCACTTCACGGCCACAACTACGACCTCTTCATCGACATCGAAGGCGAACTCACCGAAGACGCATGGGTCTGGGACTTCGGCGACCTCAAGCGAACAACGAAATCGATCGCCGACGAACTCGACCACAAGTTCATCCTCCAGCTCGAAAGCCCGCTGCTGAACGTCGAAGAACAACCCGAAAGCTGGACGATCTCCTTCGGCGAACGCACCTACGTCTTCCCGAAATCAGACGTCGCCGCGCTCCCCATCGACAACTCCACCGCCGAGCGCATCGCCGAATGGATAGCGAACAGGCTCCTGCCGGTCATGCAGTCCCGGCCCGGGGGAAAATTCCGGAAACTTAGCGTCGGCGTCGAGGAGATGCCCGGTCAAGCGGGTTGGTATACTGTCGAATTGGAGTGACTCGCGCCCACGGGTGCGTTTTCGGCAGGAGGTCGGGATGAAGCTGGACTGGGACGAGACCCTTAACGAAATCCTCGCCGAAAAGATGTCGTGCCAGGCATGCGGCGCTCTGGGCGAGGAGATGATCGTTGGCTACACCCGCGACGCCGAAGCCGCCGTGTTCGCGCAACGCTGTAAAGAATGCGTCGACAAAACCGATTGCGACGCCCGCAAGCTCGTTGTCGTGTGCCCCGACTGTGCGAAGAAGTACCGGGTCAACGGCGAACTGATGAACGAAGTCGGCATGATGGGCGTCCTGCTCGACGAATGCCGCACGAATCTCGAAGAATCCATCGACTACCTCGGCACCTATTGGAAAGAAGAGTCCGAGATCGATTGGGAGGACATGCAGCGCGGCCTCGACGAAGTCGACCCCGAACTCTTCCGCGAAGAGGACGGCTGGCGTCATCGCCTGGAGGAAGAGTACCTCCAGATTCACCGCTGGTTCCGCGAACACCGCGCGCCCGTGCCCGACCCCGGCTGGCGCAGCCAGTACGTCGAAGACGTCGTCGCGCTTGGCTACACAACACTGTTGGGTGACTAGTATTCGGCACCTTGGCCGCATGGCCACCGATGCTATACTTTGCTTGAGCGGGCGGAAGTAGCTCAGTGGTAGAGCGCCTCCTTGCCAAGGAGGAGGTCGCGAGTTCGACCCTCGTCTTCCGCTCCATCCTTTCCGATTCAGCCCGCCACGCCGGCGGGCTTTTTCATGGGAGTACCGATTCGCAGACACGCGACGATTCGCGGAATGGCGAATTGGTCGGTACCATCAGGTTCGGAAGCCGAAGTGGCGGAATGGCAGACGCGGCGGTCTCAAAAACCGTTGGGCTCAAACCCATGTGGGTTCGAATCCCACCTTCGGCACCAGAATCGCGCCCGCGGGGCGCCCCACTGCCGAGTGGTGTAACGGTAGCACACGGGTCTTTGGAGCCTTTGGTTGGGGTTCGAATCCCTGCTCGGCAGCCACGAACTTGGGAGTTATGACCGTCGGTCGAGTAAAGGGCCGGGTGCGGGAAGCACGTGAAGCTACGCAAAGTGAGCGCCTAACTAGACGGGCCCCTGACCCTTCACTTTCGCGTCCAGATGGCACCTGGTCGGCAAATCGACTCTCTTGCCGACGAGTCGGCCACAGTTGAAATCGGTGGCCGACTCGTCACCATCAATCCCGACGGGAACTCACTCGTCTTCAAAGTTCCTGACATCATGACCCCTGAAGAAGCCCTGGAATGGATGGCTAGGATATGGCACGGGCTCCAGTACGTAACCGTTCGTTCTGGGATTGCCTTCGAAGGAAATTTCCAACTCCAAGAAACCGACATCGCTGACGGTTGGCAGACAAGTCGCGGCCAACTACGGCATCCGTTTGGAGTTCAAAGTGAGGTCGGTCGAGATGCAGCGGTAGACGGATCCCGACCTTATCTTGTGCCGGCCGGTGCAACGTTTTGGGTTTTCAGTATGGGGACTCCGAGTGTGGTCATAGGCACACGTCTTGATCACTTCCTCGCTGCTCTGGACGCCGGCGCGAGCCAAGCGCCGTCACCCGAATTGCCGATTCAAGTGGAAACAGCACTGCATCTCTTCGCGAGCGCCGAACTGGAACAACAAGCCCCTCGCCCGCGTCTCCTAACCTACGTAATGGCGATCGAGGCGCTCGCCCACCCCCCAGCGGTCAAGCACCCTGTCGTCGTGGACTTGCTGCGGGATCTGCAAGCCGAAATCGATAAGAAGCTAACGGATGCATCGTTGGAGGACGACGCGATTACCTCCCTGCGGGCACTCAGGAGCGAACTTGACTTCCGCAACAACGCCTCGATTAGGGCGAGTGTTTCTCTGTTCATCAACGCACTCTCGATCAGGGCTGGTCGGACATCCGAAGACGCCAAGTCGCGACGCAAGCGCTTCGATACGGTTTACGGCGTTCGCGGCGCCCTTTCTCACACGGGGAAAGCCGAGGACCACCAACTCCAGGCGGCGGTTCGAGCCGCCCGCGAGCTTTGCGTCGAACTGCTTTCCGACACCCTCGAATTTGGTACGCCGTCGGACGACGCGGGACCGTAGACTTCATAGGCACTGCGCCCGTTCGCCCCTACCCCCGCGGCAACCCAAGCCCGCGCGTCGCGATGACGTTGCGCTGGATCTCGCTCGTGCCACCCTCGATCGTGTTCGCCACCGAGCGCAGGAAGCTGTAGCTGTAGTCCTCGAGCTCCGAATCGGCGTCGTGCGCCTGTCCCGACATCCCCAGCACCTGCATCGTCAGCCCCGTGATCCGCTGGTTCAGCTCCATCGCGCAGAGCTTCGCCATCTGCGCCAGGAGCGTGGGCGCCGTGCCCGTCTTTTCCTGCTCAGCCGCAATGCGATAGCCCACGTAGCGCAGCACTTCGGACGTCGTCACACAGTCCACGAGTCGCATCCGCGTCTGGCTGTTGAGCGAACCCGTACCGCCCTTGATGTCCGCGATGAAGTCATCCAGCGTGCGCCGCGCCCCGGAGGTCGAGCCAATTGAGGAACGTTCAAAGTCGAGCGCGACCGCGAGGGCGTACCAGCCCCGGTTTTCCTCACCCACGCGCTGTGAAGCCGGGATGCGGACGTTATCGAAGAAGACCTCGTTGAACTCGTGGTTGCCCGTCATGTTTACCAGCGGCCGCACCGTGATGCCCGGCGAATCCATGCGCAAGCAGAACAGCGACATGCCCCGGTGTTTCGGCGCGTCCGGGTCAGTCCGCGCGGCCAGCCATCCCCAGTTCGAACGGTGCGCACCGGACGTCCAGATCTTCTGGCCGTTCACCACGTACTCGTCGCCGTCACGGACGGCGCGCGTCTGCAGCGCCGCCAGGTCCGAACCAGCTCCCGGCTCGGAATACAGCGTGCACCACACGTCGTCGCCCGAAATGATGTTCGGGATCCAGCGTTCCTTCTGTTCCTCGGTGCCATAGATCATCAGCGATGGGCCGACCCACATCGTGCCCATGCTGGAGGCGCGAATGCGCTCGTAGCCCATGATCTCGTTGAACACCATCTGCTGCATCGGCGATGCATCGAGCCCGCCGTATTCCTTCGGCCACGCCAGCGCGGTCCAACTCCGGTCCGCCAGCTCCTTGCGAACCGTCTCCTCGAACTCAGGAGCCTCCCTATCCGGGAGCGTTTGGACGAAGGTTTTCACCTCGTCCTGGAAAGAAGACTGCTCTGGCGAAAGGCGGAAATCCACGGCGAAACCTCAACTGGCGAATCTGGCACGAGACCGGGTTTCGACTATGAAAGCCTTTTGACGCCGAGTCAAACAATGGCGTTCCTGCCGATGCCGCTTCCCAACGGCCAGCACGAAACCGAATCGTCACAGCCCCTCGCTGGATTGGTTCCTGCGTGCGCCGTAGATTCGCGTGCGGAGGATCTTGATGAAAAAACGAAATCTGGTTCGCGCCGGTATGGTCAGTACCACGCTAACCGCCCTTGTTCTCGCCGTTTCCGTTGGCATCTTCGCCGCGGGTTCGGAGGGAACCACTGCCTACGCACAAAACGGACCCACACCCACGAACGGTCCGACCGAGGATCCAACTGAGGATCCCACAGCCGACCCCACAACCGATCCGACCGAAGAACCCACTACCGATCCGACGGAGGAGCCAACGGTAGAGCCGACCGCGGAGGCCACCGCTACCGCGACACCCGACGAAACCGAAACCCCGACGGCAACGCCAACGGAAGAAGCCACTCCCACGGCGACCGCGACAGCGGCGCCTCCCACGGCCACTCCGACCATGGAACCGCCGAGCCCGACAGCCGAGGCGACAGCTCCGGCCATCCCAACGCCGATTTCGCCACCAGTAGGAACGGGTCTCGTGAACGACTCCGCCACCCTTAGCTGGCAGTGGCTCGCGGTTGCGATGCTCGTCACTGTCTTGGCGAGTGCCGGCACCATTGCTGCGCGACGCGCCCGGAACTAGCTTCGGCTGGAGTCGCAGCGCTGGCATTCTCAGGGAAGCGCCGGGGACCACTCCCCGGCGCTTCTGGTTTGGCCGCCTCCACCGCCGCGGCCGTCGACCGACCTCTGCCTACCCCCGCAAATGCTCTTCGAAGAACGCCTCCACCCGCGCCCACGAATCCTCCGCCGCTTCGGGGTTGAACCCCACGCGCATCGGCCCCCAGGAATTGAGCTTCCGGATCCAACCCCGGTTGTCGCTCATGTACGAATGCCCCGCCTCCGGGTACACGACCACGTCGTTCGGGACGTCCCGCTGCTCCAACTCCGCCTCGAGTTCCGGTCCCAGCTTCCCGAAAATCTTGTCCCTCCCGCCGTAGCCAGCCACCACGGGACACGCGTCGTCGAGCCGGTCCCGGTCTTTCGGGAGTGCGCCGTAGAAGGCTGCCGCCGCTCCGAACGGCCCCTGCCCCGCCGCGAGCAGCGCGAACCCGCCTCCCATACAGAACCCGATGATGCCAAGCCGTTCCTCATCCACCTCGGCCCGATCGGCCAACCACTGGCGAGACGCCTCCAGCAGGTCGAACGCTCCTCCCGTTCCGCTGTTCAACTGCCGCATCGTCCGAGCGATGCACAGCACCTTGAACGAACCCCCGGAATACAGGTCTGGCGCGAAGGCCGCGTAGCCCATGCTCGCAAAGCGCGCCACCTTTTCCTTCATGTCGCTGTTGAGACCGAAGATCTCATGGATCACGAGCACCCCGGGATTCGGTCCCTCGCCCTCCGGGGCCGCATAGTGCCCCCGGATTCGCACGCCGTCCGGCCCTTCGAATCGCCGCGACCGCACCTCACTCGTCGAAAGCCGGGACTCAGCTGTCATATCGAAAGAACCCCCGGCCGGACTTTCGCCCCAGGTGCCCCAGCGAGACCAGCCGCCGTAGCAGAGTCGGCGCCTTGAAACGCGCTTCGCCGTACTCCTCGAACATGCTCTCCGCGATGCGCTGGAGTGTGTCCAACCCGATGAGGTCGGCGGTCGCCAGCGGCCCCATCGTGTGACTCAGGCCAACCTTGCACGCCATGTCGATGTCCTCCGCGGAGGCCACGCCGCTGTCCAGCAGATGAATCGCGTCGAAGATGAACGGCACAAGCAGCCGGTTCGCGATGAAGCCCGGCGTGTCCTTCACCTGCACCTGCACCCGGCCGAGCCGCTCACACAGGTCGCGCGCTTCGGCCAGCGTTTCCGGCGTCGTGCTGGCCGTCGAAACCACCTCCACTAGCTTCAGCGCCCACGGCGGGTTGAAGAAATGCAGACCGATTACCCGCTCCGGGCGGCCACTCGCCGCGGCAAGGTCGCTCAGCGGCAGCGAACTCGTGTTGCTGGCAAGCAGCGCGTTGGGCTGACAGATTTCCCCCAGCTCGCGGAACACCGCCGACTTCACGCCAAGGTCCTCCACCACGGCTTCGATGACTACGTCGGCACGAGAGAGTGCGCTGAAGCCGGTCCCGCCGGGAACAGTGATGCGCCTGATGGCATCTTCCACGGCGTCTTCGGTCATACGTTCTCGTTCGATTTCGCGTTTCAGTCGCTTGCGAATCCCTTCGAACCCTGCCTCGGCTGCCTGTGCACTATTGTCCACTAACACCACGTCAAAGCCCGAAACAGCCCCCACCTGGGCGATGCCGGCGCCCATCAGTCCGGCGCCAATCACGCCTATCGTCTCCGTCGTCATAGCAAGCACTCCACCGGGGATAAGTGATGCGAATCATAGCCCTCCCCTTCCCGGGCGACGCGAGACACCGTGTCCGGTAGAATCCGACTCCGGAGATACAACCGTGACTGAACCTGAACAAAGCATGATTACCGAAGAACACCGCGCCATGATTGGCGTCAAGAGCGACCCCGTAGAGGTGGTCGTGAAGCAAGAGGACGCACATCGCATGCGTGATCTGCTCGACGACAAGGACCCCCGCTGGGCCGATGGCACCGGTATCGCACCGCCCTACGTGCTCGCCGGCCTTGGCGTGCGCCCCAATCGCAGCACCATGCCGCAAGTGCTGCCCGGCGGGCTGCTCACCCAGATCGAATGGCGCTTCTTCAAGCCCATCAAGATTGGCTCGACCCTCCAGGCCGTCGCCAGCCTCATTGACCTGCGCGACCGCCTCGGTGGCCGCTACGGCTACAGCGTCCTCGCCATGGCCCAGACCGAATACATCGACGAGACGGGTGAACCGGTTGCCGCCTCGCTGCAGACCATCACCCAGTACGACCCCGCGGGAGCCAAGTCGTGAGCCGTTTTTTTGAAGAAGTAAACGTTGACGACGAACTCGAGCCGCACGAGCAGCACCCGACCGAAGACAAAGCAATCGACTTCTTTGGCCGCGACAACCCCACAAACCCTGCCTTTGGCGACGCCGAAGCGGGTCGCCGCATGGGCTTCAACGGGGCACTCGTCCCGGGTCTCCTGAAAATAGCCTGGCTCACCCAGTACGTCACCAGTTGGGCTGGCCCCGAATCGAACGTCACCAGCGTGCGCGTTGCCTTCCGCCGCCCCGACGTTGCTGGCAACCCCCTCACCCTCGCCGGCCGCGTCGTCGACAAGCGCCAGGAGAACGGCAAGAACGTCGTCGAACTGGAG
Organism: uncultured Anaerolineaceae bacterium; assembly: GCA_964509855.1. Lineage (GTDB taxonomy): Bacteria > Chloroflexota > Dehalococcoidia > Tepidiformales > Tepidiformaceae > CAZDZP01. The sequence goes on from CAZDZP010000044.1 coordinate 11,454, forward strand.
TGCGTCACACTCGCCAACGGCGAACCGTCGGTGCGTGCGAACATCCAGGTCGAACTGCCATCAAAGGCATAAGAACCCCTTTCTGGTAGCTGCCGGACGGGGTGTCTAGAATCCAGCAATGGTTCAGCCCCTCTCCGGTATACGCGTCCTCGAAATCGGCACCTTCGTCTCGGCCCCGTACTGCGGCAAACTCTTTGCTGGCTACGGGGCCGAGGTGATCAAGATAGAACCGCCAGGCGGCGATCTCTCCCGCGCCCACGGCCCCTTCAAAGACGGCGTGCCCAACCCCGAAACAAGCTCGCTCTTCCTCTATCTCAACACGGGGAAGAAGTCGGTCGAACTCGACCTCGCCACGCCCGAAGGCCTCGATGCCTTCTATCGGCTCGCCGAAACCGCCGACGTCGTCATCGAAAACTACAGTCCCGCTGACCTCGCCAAACTCGGCGTCAGCTACGAAAAGCTCCGCGAACGCAACCCGCGCATCACGCTCGTTTCGATTACCGCCTACGGCCAGGACGGCCCCTACGCCAACTACCGCGCGAACAACCTCACCGCCTTTGCCATGGGCGGCCAGATGTTCATCACCGGTACGCAGGAAGGTGGCCCGCTCAAGAACGCCGGCTACCAGGCGGACTACCAGGGCGGGCTCAATGGATTCTCCGCTGCGATGCTTGCAGTCACCGCCGCCGAGCGCGACGGCGAAGGCCAGCATGTCGACGTCAGCGTGCAGCACTGCATGGCGCCGCTGCTCGAAGCCGGCATTCCCTACTACTCGTACATGGGCCGTTGGGTCGGCGCTCGCCGCGGCAACCATATGGCCAGCTTCATCGGCATCTATCCCTGCCAGGACGGCCACCTTGGCATCCACATCATGCCCCGCAACTGGGAACCCTTCTGCCGCGCCGTCAGCCGCGAAGACCTGCTCGAAGACCCGCGCTACAAAACCCAGGCCGACCGCTCGCTCCACAACGACGACCTGATGGCCGAGTTCTACGCGTGGGCCGCCACGGAAACGAAGAAAGAGGTCTACACCCGCGCGGGTAGCCTCCGCGCGCCGATCGCCTACATCCACACCATGGCCGACCTGCTCGACAGTCCCCAGCTTCGCGAACGCGGCTTCATTCAGCGCATCACCCACCCCGTCGCGGGCGAAGCAGCCTATCCCGGCCCTCCCTGGTGGCTCGGCCCGGACGGCTGGACCCACGAACGCGCCCCGCTCCTGGGCGAACATACGGCCGATATCCTCGAAGCCGTCGGCATCCACGCTGCCGCGCTCACGACGGGCGGCGTTTAGGTTGAACAACGAATGACATCCCGCGGCGACGTGGCTCGCGCCATCGCATTCTTCGACCAGACGGACGACATCATGCTGCTCCACAAGCTGACGCGTGACCTCGCGCCGCGCGTTCGAAAAGCCGTCCAGAATCTCCTGGCGAAGGGAGCGGAAGACGACATCCCGCCGCCCGCGGAACTCTACCCGGCCAAGGACGTGGCCACGAAGGACCAGGCGCTCGACATCCTTCGCTCGACCAACGACTTCGCCTTGCTGCAGGCACTCGCGAGATCCATCGGCCGCCGCATCGAGGCCATCGAGATCGTGGCCTCCGCCGAATTCCCCGAAGGCACGCGCGTCGTCGTGCCAGAGGCCATCGCGTTTCCGCCCGGCCCGCGCCGCACCGTTGGCGTTGTTCGCGAAACCGGCACCACCCTCACCGTTCAACTCGACAACGGCGAACGCTGGCAGGGACCTCCCAGCCTCGCCACCCTGGAGGCAACCCAATGACCGCTCCCCTCGCTGGAGTCCGCGTACTCGACCTGACCATGGTGTGGGCTGGGCCCTTCGGCGCCCGCATGCTCGGCGACTACGGCGCCGAAGTCATCAAGATCGAAGCCCCCGCACAGTGGGACCTCCTCCGCGGCCTTGGCCTCATCCCACGCACCGATCCCAGGTGGTACAACAAGTCGGCCTACTTCAACCACAACAACCGCAGCAAGCTCGCCTTCGCGCTCAACCTGCGCCCCCAGGAAGGCCGCGACCTGCTGCTCGAACTGGTGAAGAAGAGCGACGTCATCGTCGAAAACTTCCGCTCCGACGTGATGGAAAACCTCGGGCTCACCTACGAAACGGTCAGCGCCGCCAACCCGGACATCATTTATGTCTCGATGCCCGGTCACGGCAAGACCGGCCCCGAAAAGGACTACGTCGCCTACGGCTCCAACGTGGAACAGCTCGCGGGCCTTGTCTCGCTTTCCGGCTACGAAGGCGACGAGCCAATGAAGACAGGCTTCAGCTACGGCGACCCCATGGCCGGGACTGCGCTCGTCGCGGCTGTCTGTCTCGCGCTGCGCAAACGGCGCCTCGAAGGCAAGGGCTCCTATGTCGAACTCGCCCAACGCGAAGCCCTCACCATGTTCGTTGGCGAATACATCGTCGACTACAGCATGAACGGCCAGGATCGACCACCCATCGGTAACCGGCATCAGTACCTCGCGCCCCACAACCGCTACCCCAGCGCGGGCGAAGACGCCTGGATCGTCATCTCCTGCCAGGACGACCGCGAGTTCCGCGCCCTCTGCCAAGCCATCGACATGCCGGATCTCGCGGACGACCCCCGCTTTGCCATGATGGAAGCTCGCAAGGCCAACGAAACGGAGCTCGATCCCTACATCGAAGCATGGACGATGCAGCGCGGCCACTACGAGGCCATGCACATCCTCCAGCGCGCGGGAG
>CAZDZP010000045.1:0-14023 GCA_964509855.1 uncultured Anaerolineaceae bacterium
GAAGACCTGCTGAACGCGGTGGCGCTGAACTCCACGGGGTTGAGCCTGATGCGCATCGGCGGCGGGAGCATCGCGGGCGTGCTGTTGCTGGTGTTCAACACTGGCGGCGTCTACCTCGTGACCGCAGGGGTGTACGTGTTCGTCATCGTCTGCACCATCCTGATGCAGATTCCGAAGCGGGACCCGGCGCTGAAGTCGAAGAAGAGCCTCGCGGGCGACCTTGGCGAGGGATTCGCGTATGTGCGTTCGAATCCGAACCTCGGGTTGGTGACCTTCCTCGCGATCATCCTGTTCGTGTTCGGGTTCCCCTATCAGCAGGTGTTCACGCCGCTGCTGGCGACGCGGACGCTGGACCTCGGCGACTCCGGGGTCGGGTTCCTTGCGGGGGCGACGGGTGTTGGGGCGGTGATCGGGTCGCTGGTGGTGGCGAGCTACACGGGCATCAAGCGGCCGGGGCTGCAGCTGGTGATCAATATGATAGTGCTGGGCGCCGTGCTGATGCTGATTTCGCTGCAGTCGACGGTGTGGGGGACGGCGCTGCTGCTGGCGGTGGCGGGCGCGATGACGGTGACCTACATGTCGTTCACGAACAGCATCCTGCTGGAGAACAGCGACCCGGCGATGCACGGGCGGGTGATGTCGCTGCTGAGCCTGGACCGGGGACTGATTCCGCTGGGGGCGATTTTCTCCGGTGTGCTAGCTTCGAACATTGGCGTGCGGCCGGGGCTGTTCACGCTGAGCGCGGCGATCCTGGCGCTGAGCTTGCTGGCGCTATTGGTGTTCGGGAAGCGGCTGGCGGCGATTCGTACGTCCGGGGCACCCATGGCGCGGGGCGGCCACCACGCTCCGCCACCGCCGGATGGGCCGGTGCCGGGTGCGCCGGATGCGCCACCAGCGCCGGTGCGGCCGCAGTAGCGGACGGTTTGGCGCATTCGCCGAAGGCGGTATCGTGCGAGTGCGGAGCGGCACAGTCGCTGCCGATTATGTGTTAGAGTCGCATCAATATTTACCCGGGAAGTTTGCATGCTGTTTCGCCCCCAACAGCTGCCGTTCCGGCGGATTCCCCGCGTCGCACGGTCGCTTTTTGCTGGTTGCCTGGTACTCGTGGCTTCGGCCGCGCTGATTGTCATCGGCACCGCGCCTTTCGAAGATGGTGAGCCTGTCAGCGTGTCGGCGCTGCCCACCACCGTGGATGTCGTCGACGGAACCCTGGCAGCGGGTGCGGAGCGAACGCCGGTGGCATCGTCGCGGGCGCAGGTAGCGCCGCCGGCAGTCACGACGCCCGTAGCGTTCCAACAGACGCTGACAGAACATCATTCGTTCGTCCCGGCGCTTTCGCGGCAGGGAGTGGCGCCGCCTCCACCGCCGCCGCCCACACCAACGCCGCCGCCAGCACCGGTCATCACTGCCGAGTTCCGGGCGCTGGAGACGAGGCTCAACGACCTGTTCGCGAACAGCGGCTACGCAGCCAACATCGCGGTGGCGGTCACGGACCTGCAGACGGGCGGGACGATTGCCGTGAACCCGTGGCAGATGCAGCTTTCCGGCTGCGTGTTGAACCTGTACGTGATCCTCGAAGCGTTGCGGATGGTGGAGGCTGGCGAGCTTGAGATGTGGCAGGTGGATGAGCTGATCTACGCCACGACATGGTCTTCGAACGCGAGCACGGCATACGAGCTGTATGGCATCGTTGGGAAGGGACACACGCTCGCGGGCGTGGAACGCGTGGGAGCGCTGGCGAAGTCGCTGGGGCTTTCGGTGGGTGTGGTGGCAGACCACCCGCCGTCGTACCCGCACGTGTCGCTCGGGATTGACCCGAACAACTGGCTAACGCCGATCGATGTGAACCAGACGCTGGCAAAGATCTACCACGGCGAAGTGCTGGACGCAGAACGCACGGCCTACATTCTCGATGCGCTGGCGACGGTGAAGCCGGGGCTGAACTACCTCACGGCTTCGATCGTGCCCCCCGATGTGACGGTGAGCCACAAGAACGGGTTCTTCCCGGCGAACAATGGCACGTTCGTGGACAACGACGCCGGCATCGTGCGGTTCGAACGAAACGGGCAGGAATACGCCTACGCGGTCACGTTCCTTTCGCAGGACAACCCCGTGAAGTACGGGCAGATCCCGCTGGCGCAGCAAATGATGTCGGCGATCTGGGCGTACTTCGACGCGACCTACCCGGGATAGCAGCTAACCGCGGCCGGTGACAGCGAGGATGTGCTCGACGACGAGGGGAAAGACCGTCCGCCGTTGGGGGTCTAGCAGCTCCGGGGTTTCGCTCTTGATTAGCAGAGTGACGGCGAAAGCTTCGTCCCCTTCGACTTCGCGGAAGAACCCGGCGCCGGCGAAGTGGTAGGGGACGCCATCTTCGACGTAGAACCCCGCCTTCTGGCCGTACTGGAAGCCGTCGAGTTCGAAGTCGCCGCCGGGAAAGGTCTGGTATTCGCCGGGGATTTCGGCCTCGGAGGCGAGGTCGAGCAGGTAGTTGGTCGAAGCGTCGTCCAGGAGTTCGCCACGGAGGATGGCTGCCCAGAAGGCTGCAAGGTCGAGGGCGGTCATCATCGAGAACTTCCAGGAGCCGCGCATGTAGGAGCGGTCGCTGACCCCAGCTTCGTCGAGGAGTTCGTTGAGCCGCGAGGGGTCGAAGTAGCCTTCGAGGAGGTCGGCATCCCAATCGGATGAAGTGCGCAGGACCTGGCGAAACGAGAGGTCGAGGGATTCGACTTCCCAGTCTTCGAGCCCGCCGCCTTCGACGGCTTCAAGCGCTGCAACGAGGGTCACGATTTTCCCGGCGGAGGCGGCGTATTCGAAGAAGTCTTCGTTGATAGCGACGGATGAGTCGCATTGGATGTCGATGAGCGCGAAGCCCCAGTCGCCGTCGTAGCCGTCCATGGCCTCGACGATTTCGTCTGCGAGTTCGCGGCGGAGGGAATCCCGAGCGTCGCAGGCGAGGGCGGACGAAACGGGCTGGGCGTCCGCTTCCGGGGGGGCCTGCGCAATCGAGGACTCGCGGGTTGGTTCGCTCGGCGGGATTGTTGGTTCACTATGCGTCGCCGCCGGCGGGACTGGCGTTGGCGTGCTGAAAGTGACGGCGGGAACGTTGGCAGCCTCGGACCGGCAACCGATGGCGAGCGTCGCCACGAGGGCGGCGAACAGCACAAGGCACGGCAAAAGGAGTGGTCGACGTTGGGCGCGCGAGACCATAGTTAGGCAAAGACTAACAGACGGGCTGGCCGTATGCCTGTGGGCGAAAAGAGTTCTTTGCGTAGATGGAACGCAGTTCGACTGTGGTCACCGAAGCAAGGACAATCCGAGCATGGCAGAAAGCAAGAGCAACGGAAAAGCGGAAATCGTGAGGACGTTGTGGGAACGCTTCGCCGCTCGCGATGTTGATGGCGTACGGAAGTTGTTGGCGGACGACGTGGTGGTGGAATGGCCGCACAGCGGGGAGCGGTTCGTAGGCGCCGAGGAGTACATCCGCGTGACCCAGGACTTCCCGGACGACTGGACGATCAACGTGTTGCGCGTGCTTTCGGGACGAGACGGCGCCGCAACGGAAGTGCGGGTGGACCACACGGGTGGTGGCCCTTCGTTTGGCGCTTCGTTCTTCGAAATCGAAGACGACAAGATCAAGGCGATCACGGAGTACTGGGTGGAGCCTGAAAAGACGGAGCCGCTGTACCAGCGGTAGCACGGCTGACGCGAGGCCCAAACGCGAAGGAACCCGGGAGGGTTCCTTTTTCGTTGGAACCGGGTAGGCTGCGGCGAACACTTCCCGGCGGTGACTATTCGTGTCTTCCCCTTCCCCCGCTCCGAAAATCGACTGGCCGAAGGTTCACGACGAGGCGGTCGACCTGCTTAGCCACTACCTGCAGGTGGACACATCGAACCCGCCTGGCAACGAATCGCGCGCGTGCGACTTCTTCGGCGAACTGCTGGCGAAGGAGGGCATCCCCTTTGAGCTCTTCGACGCTGGCGACAACCGCGTGACGCTGCGGGCGGTGCTGAAGGGCGACGGTTCGGAGCGGCCGTTCATGCTGCTGAACCATACGGACGTTGTACCGGTGGAGCGCGAGTTCTGGGATGTCGAGCCTTTCAGCGGCGTGATCCAGGACGGGTGCATCTGGGGCCGGGGCGCGCTGGATATGAAGGGGCTGGGCATCGCGCAGTTCGTCAGCTTCGTGCTGTTCAAGCGGCTTGGCATACCGTTGAAACGGGACCTCGTGTTCCTGGCGGTGGCGGACGAAGAGGCGGGGGGCGAGTACGGCATCCTGTTCATGGAGCGGGAGCACCCGGAGGCCATCGACGCGGAGTACGTGATGAACGAAGGCGGAGGCGCCACGACCGAGATGTTCGGCGTGGAGCGGCCAATCTTCTCGGTGGCGGTTTCGGAAAAGGGGCCGCTGTGGCTGCGACTGGTGGCGGAAGGGCGGCCGGGCCACGGTTCGATGCCGCACGACGACAACTGCCTCGACCGCATGGCGCGAGCGATGGTGCGCATCCAGGAATGGGAGCGGCCACTAACGGTTTCGCCGCTGCTGACCGAGTACTTTACGCGGCTCAAGCGGGCGGGCATCTTCACGATGGACCCGACCCCGGAGAACCTGGCGGAGGCCGCGAAAGACCACGGGATGATTAAGGCGCTGCTGACGAACACGATCAGCGCGACGACGGCGAACGCGGGGATTAAGCACAACGTAATCCCGGCGCGGGCGGAAGTGACGCTGGACTGCCGCCTGCTCCCAGGCGTGAAGCCGGACGAATTCGTGAAGGAACTGGAGAAGGTGATCGACGACCCAAAGGTGCGGGTGGAGCGCGTGTTCGAAGGCTATTCCGAGGCGAATAGCATTGACACGCCGCTGTTTCGCACGATCGAAGACGTTGTGCATGAGCAGATCGAGCACGCGGTGGTGGTGCCGAGCATCACGGTCGGGTTTACGGATTCGCGGGTGTTCCGCAACCGCGACGTGATTTCGTACGGCTTTTCCGGCGGCGTGAACGAACCGAAGCTGATGGCGACCTTCCACGGCCACAACGAACGAGTAACCGTGGACTCTCACAAGATGAACTGCGAAATGGTGTTCGAAGTGACGCGACGCATGTGCGCGCGCTGAGGCCATTCGTGAATTCGTAGCAGGCAGGGGCAAAGGGAACACAGTGGTAAGCAATACGATCGATTTTTCACAGTTCCGGGAGTCGTTGCGGTACGCGGCGAGCCTGTTGGAGGCCGCAGCCAATTCGGCCCAGGACGATGATGGGCACGTGGCCCGCTGCCGCGAGGCGACCCGCGAAGCAACGCTCGCTATCGAACGGCACCTGGGGCACCTGGCCAGCGAAGGCGGGCTGGTGGAGGAGCTGCGCATGAGCGATCCGCGGCTGCTGCCGGTTCTCGAAAAGCACGAGGCTTCGCTGGCGCAACTGCTGGTCGATGTGTGGAAGTTCCGGGAAGACCCGCCTTCGGTCGATGCTCGTTATGTGGAGCGACTGGGCGCGTTGGGGCGCCGCGGGCACGAAATCGCGAACGACGAGATCGAGCTGTTATACGAATCGTTCAATTCGCCCGAGGCTGTTGACTAGCGGCGGGGGATTTCGATTAGCCCGCTGTTAGACGCTTGCAACGCCACCGCTGTGGCCACTTTATGCGGGTGCGACGCTCCAGATGAGAGGGTGATACCCGGCACCGTCGATAGCCTGATTACGACGAGGCCACAGGGAGGATACCCATGAAGCAGTACCGCTATGTATGCACCGACGCCGGACTTAGCTGCGATGTGCAGCTTGAGAACGACGACGAACAGAAGGGCCGAGCCGAGGCCGAAGAACATGTGCGCACCAACCACCCTGAAGAGGCGATTGAGCAAGACAAGGTGGATGCGATCCTCGCCGCTGGTGCAAAACAGGCTGTAGTCTAGTCATGGACGACAGGGAGCGGCGGGAAAAGACCGATGCACCTGTATCGCGCGAACCGGAGGCGAAGTCGCCCAAGGCGCGCGAGGCAGCGGAGGATGAGCAACTGCGGCAGGAAGACCCGGCCGAAGCGCGAGAGCGCGACAGTCTGCAGAACTACCTGAACGCAGGCGCTCTGAGCAGCTAAGCCACCAAACCCGGTAAGGAGTCGCATGACTCAAGCAGGCAGGCATGCGCTCCTCTTGATAGCCGCCGTCTCTATGATGGCGGCTATCACCGCGTGTAGCGCCGCCAACAACGAGGATCCGACTGGAACCGTCGATCCGTCGGCGACGGCCGAGGCGACGGCGGTGAGCACTTCGACGCCCGCTGAAACGGCGACGCCGATTACGCCGCTGGCCGACACTCCCTCGCCCTCGCCGGGCGCGACAGCCACGCCAGAACCAACTCGCACGGCTACGCCTGTCCCAACACCGACTCCCACGCCCGAGGCCATCGCGTTCAATGTGGACGACGATGTCGACCAGGCGGACTACCACGCCATTGGTTTGGGAGTGGAGCTCGCGGAGGACTTCCTGCGTCGCGCGGGCGGAGGCTCCGTGGAGCGGACGGTGTTCGTACGCATCACGACGACGAACGAGTGTGCGCACGGGGTCTCGGCGCGGGGTTACGTGGTTTGCGCGAACGTGGACAACGCGGGGTGGCGCGCGCTCGACTTCGGGGCGCGGGTGAAAGTGGCGGCGCACGAGTACTACCACGTTCTGCAGCACGAACTGGGGTGCTACGACGTTCCGCAGTGGTTGTTCGAAGGGAGCGCGGAATACATGGCCTTCCGCGTGATGACCGACGCGGGGTTCCTGGAGCCACAGGCGGCGACGGTGGCTTCGATTCAGAGGGTGCTCGCTGTGTTCGGTTCGCCGCCGGCGCTAATCAACGATACGAGCCGCCGCTCAGCGGGGTTGGACCAGTACGCGTACTGGGGACTGGCGGTCGACCAGCTGTTGTTGGTGCCAGGCATCGGTGCGTTGCGGAATTTCTGTGCAGATGTTGGCGCGGGCACGGGATGGGAGCAGGCCTTCCTGACCGCCTTTGGGCGGACGCCGTCGCAGTTTGTGGCGTCGTTCCGGGACCAGAGCGCGGGGTGGATCGGGCCGTAGGGCCCTCACCCTGCCCTCTCCCATGGGAGGGAGAGGGTTCTGCAGACGTGGTTGGGCGATCCGGCGCGGGTGGGGTTTTTTCACGGCCTAGGGTGATGGCAGATTCGGGCGATCCGAGGCTGGTTGGGGCACACCCTGCGCGTCAGGAGACGCGCGGCTACAAGGCGGCGGCTGCGCAAAACGATCCGGAGCATTTTGGGGCACACGCAGCGCTCCATCGGAGCGCGGCTACGGGGCGGCGGCCGATCCGGGGCGTTTGAGGTGTGACCCGCGCTCCGGGGAGCGCGGTTGGAACGTGACGCTAGGAACCTACGATGAAGGCGCAGCTGGTGGTGGCGCTGCCGCCGAGGTTGAGAGTGGCGACTTTCTTCGCGCCTTCGACCTGGTAGGCGCCGGCGTTGCCGGAAACCTGGCGCCAGGCATCGAGTAGCTGGCGGACGCCGGTGCCGCCGACCGGATGGCCGGCCCCGATGAGGCCGCCGCTGGGGTTGATGGGCAGCTTGCCGTTGAGGTCGATGACGCCGGATTCGATGGCCTTCCAGGATTCGCCGGGTTCGGTGATGCCGAAGTGGTCGATGGCCATGTATTCAGACGTGGTGAAGCAGTCGTGGGTCTCGATGGCGTCGAGGTCCCACGCGTCGGCGATGCCGGCGCGGCTGTAGGCGTCGGTGATGGCCTGGCGGGTGTGGGGCAGGATGTAGGGGTTGCCTTCGCTTTCGCGGACCTTGTCTTCGAAGAGAATGGAGGCGGTGCGGTGGCCCCAGCCAAGGACGCGGGGCAGCGTTTCGAGGTCAAGGTTGTGCGCCTTGGCGTGCTTCTGCGCGTAGGAATCGGAGGCGATGATGATGGCAGCGGCGCCGTCAGTGACCTGGGAGGCGTCGCGGATCTTGATGCGGCCGGCGAGCTGGGCGGCCATCTTGTCGGCGTCGTGCTTCCAGTCGCGGGTCTGAGCGAGGGGGTTCTTCTTGGCGTTCTCGAAGTTGATTTCGGAGATGCGGCGCAGGTGTTCGTCGTCCAGGCCGTAGCGCTTTTCGTACTCGTCGCCGAGCCTGCCGAAGAGGCTGGGGAAGGGATAGGCGACGCCCTTCGCTTCGCGTTCGTACCAGCCGGCGGTGCCCAGGTAGTCGCCGCCGGTGGCGGAATCGACGGTCTTCATCTGTTCGACGCCGAGGACGATCGCCACATCGTAGCGGCCGGACTCGATGTCGGCCATGGCGGACATCATGGCGATGGAACCAGAGGCGCAGGCGGCTTCGTGGCGGCCGGTGGGCATGCCGGCGAAGGCGGGGTTGGCTTCGAGCAGGAAGGAGCCGAGGTGGCCCTGCATTGTGTAGAGCTCGCCGGCGAAGTTGCCGACGTGGCCGACCTGGACGTCTTCAGCGGGGACGCCGGTGGCTTCGAGCGTGCCGTTGGCGACTTCGACGATGGCGTCGGCGAAGTCCTTGTTTTCGCGCTTCCAGTTGCGAGCGAAGTCGGTCTGGTAGCCGCCGAGGATGAAGACGCTGTTGGCCATGGCGAAGAGAACCGTCCTGTCAGTGGGTTGGTATAGAAAACTGTAGCGGATTGGGGGAGGAGGGAGAAGGGAGTGCTGAATACTGAGTACTGAGTACTTGGAGCTTGGTGGGCAGAAGTACCGCGGAGTTAAACTGTGATGCATCAAGTGAGGTTGAAGTTTGGAGGTTGCGGTGGAAGCGACGCTGACGATTGGCGAACTGGCTGAGCGCAGTGGGGTGGCGACTTCGGCGCTCCGGTATTACGAGTCGCTAGGGTTGATTCGTTCGCGGCGGACGGGTGGGAATCAGCGGCGGTACGAGCGGGCGATGTTGCGGCAGGTTTCGGTGATCCGGGCGGCGCAGTCGTTGGGGGTGTCGTTGGAGGAAATCGGGGCGGCGCTGGCGAAGCTGCCGGGCGGGCGGACGCCGACGGCGCGGGACTGGGAGCGGATGTCGGCGGCGTGGCACGAGCGGCTGGACGAGCGAATCGCGACGCTGCAGCGGCTGCGCGACGACCTGTCCGGGTGTATCGGCTGCGGGTGTCTTTCGCTGACGGTTTGCCGATTGTTCAACCCCGATGACCGCGCAGGGGCGGCGGGGCCGGGCGCGCAGTACCTGGAACACGGGAAGCCGGAGAGCGGGGGCTAGTCCTCGGCGGGCGGGTTGGCGGTCCAGAGGCCAAAGCTGACACCGGTTGGGTCGAGGATGGTAGCGAACCAGCGGTCGTCGCCGCCGAGTTCGGTGCGTGGCCGTTCGAGGATGCCGCCGAGTGAGATGACGCGGGCGAGGAATGGTTCCAGGTCATCGACTCTGAGGTAAATTCGCGTCCCGGCCTGGGGAGCGGTGCTGTTGGCCGCCTGTTGCAGTCCGCCGATACCGACGCCGTCATCGATGATGATCCAGTAGTCGGCTTGGAGCTCCGTATCGTCGAACGCAGATTGGAAGGTCCAGCCCCACAGGACAGAGTGAAAGGCCTGGAAGGCGGCGGGGTCGCGGGATTCAACTTCCCACCAGACGAGTTCGGTCATCGCGCCGGGGTTAAATGCCGACGATTTCGGTTTGGCCGGGGGTGCCGATGGCGAGGTGGCTCATAGCGCTTTCGGGGCCGCCGCCGTGCCAGTGGGATTCACCGGCGGGGATGACGACGATGTCGCCCGCGCGCACGGTCACTTCTTCTTTTTCGGAGGCGACGATGCCTTCGCCTTCGGTGATGTAGAGCACCTGGTCGAAGGTGTGGCGGTGGAAGACATTGCGGCCGCCGGCCGCGAAGCTGACGAGGCCGACGGAAATCTCGGTGCTGTGGGATTCGCCGACGAGGACGCGGCGGGTGACGTCGCCCACGAAGAGGGCGGTGGATACGGGTTCGGCCGCGTTGGGATCGTGACGGATGACTTGCATGGGGCCACTGTACGCGTATTTGAGTCGCGTTCCCAGCACCAAAGAGGAGCGCAGCCCGGTGGTCCGCGGATAGTCCCTTCGCTGAAGGGCTACCCGCAGGGCCACCGGACGAGCGGGCTAGGGCTGGGGTTCGCTGTTCGTGACGCGGTCCCAGCCGAACGACGCCTGGGGCGTCGTGCCTGGCGTTCCGTCGGGACCCACGCTGTAGTAGTCGACGGTGACGGCGCCAAATTCGAAGGTCACGACTTCGATCGGGATTGGTTCGCCGGCCTCGGCCGCCAGTTCGACCGACGTCACGAACACGAGGCCCATAGTGACGACGTAATGGGTGGCCGGTTGGTCTCCCGTGGCAGGCGTGCGGCCGGTAAGCACGACTTCGGGGAGGTGGATGCCCTTCGCCAGGATTTCCATGAGGCGGGGGGAGGCGCTATCCATGCGCTTGACGAGGGTGAGTTCGCGGAAGGTGGCTTTGCCGGCGCCGCCGCCACCACCGATGGAACCGATATTGACTGCGTTTTCAATACCCCAGTCCCATTCGGACACCTCGATTGCACCTTCGAACCCGTCGACGACAGATTCGCCGGTGAGCGTCGGGGCCTGGAGGAAGATGTGGGCCGGACCGGTGTAGGTGTTGCCGTCTTCGGAGACGTTGACGGTGACTGTGCCAGGAGCACCTTGCGGCCCAGCGGGGCCAGGTTGGCCGGGGGCCCCCGGTTCGCCCGGAACACCGGCGGGGCCGGGAGGGCCAGCGGGGCCCTGCTGGTTCAGGGTCTGCGGGGTTTCGTTGGGACGGCAATCACCAGAAGTGCTGACCATGCGGATGTTGCCGTTGTTCGCGACACAGATGGTGATTTCGCCTTCGCCCTGTGCACGGGTGACGGCGAAGGCGCCGAAGGCGAGGGCAATGGCGAGTGCGGAGAGCAGGCCGAATTTGAGCGAGCGCGGAAGCGTTCGTTCCGGCCATGGTGAAGCTGTCATCTGATTGGGTTTCCTTTTCCGGCTGACGGACCGGGGACAGGAGAACGTACTCGCGGTGAGGGTGGAGCGTCCCCGCGCTGGCGTGCCGGTTCGTTCCCACGGGCAGCGCAGCGGAAGTTTGCGCGTGGGCTACGGGGCCTTCAATTCGGGATAACGCTGAATTGCGACGTTCAGTTGGCAGCGGAAGCGTCGGGTTCGGGCACCTGGGGTGCGGTCTCGGCTTCGAGAAGTGCGAGGAAGGCGGCGGCCACAGCGGAAAGATGGCGGCCCTTGCGCACGGCCCAGCCAACGTGGCGCAGGAGCCGCGGTTCGAGGGGGACGCCGCAGACATCGGGACGTTCGTCGAGCGCCATGGCAGGGGCGAGCGAGACCCCGGCGCCGCGGGCGACCATCGCGAGGAGGGCTTGCTGGCTGCGGATTTCGACCGTGCCCGAAATCTGCACGCCCCTGGCGGCAGCGGTTTGTTCGGCGAGGGCGCGCAGACCGCGGCCGCGCATGGAGAGCAGCAGGCCCGGGCTTTCGAGAGCTTCGGCGACGGGGACGAAGGGTCGATGGACCCACGGGTGTTGCCGGCCGACGGCGAGCAGCACCTCTTCTTCGAGAAGCGGGTGGACCTGCAGCCGGGCATCGGTAAGCGGCAAAACGACCACGGCGAAATCGGCGTCGCCGTCGAGCACTTCCTGGACGGCGGCGTCGGTGCTGAGCATTTCGATGGTGATGCGGGCCTTCGGGTAGCGCTCGGACCACTTTGCGAGGACGTTGGGGAGGAGGTGGTCGGTGACGGTTTCGGTGGCGGCGACGCGGAGGGTGCTGCCAGCGCCGTCGCCGGGGGCAGTGATAGCGGCGACGGTCGCGGAAATATCGTCGAAGATGCGCTCGGCCATGTCGGCGAGTGCGATGGCGGCTTCGGTTGGTTGCACGCGCCGCCCGACGCGATGCAGGAGGGGCACGCCGAGTTCGCGTTCGAGCTGCTTCATCTGTTTGCTGACGGACGGTTGCGCCACGTATTCCATTTCGGCGGCGGCGGTAACGCTGCCTGTGCGGACGACGGCGCGCAGATAGCGCAGCTGCTGAAGCTCCATTGATAGCCCCACGGTATGGTTTGGAGACGAATCATATCGTAGTAGCGGAAACCGTGCGTGCGATACTCTGCGCGCACAGGAGAAACCAATGTCTGATTCCGTTGCCGATACCGTCGTCCGCCAGTTTTCCGCCGCCGCGAGCGGCTACGCCAACAGTGCTGTGCACGCGAACGGACCGGACCTCCCGGGCTTCGCGCGCGCGGCCGGGGCGACCGCGGGGGACGTCGCGCTCGACATCGCGACGGGCGCGGGGCATGCCGCCTTCACGGTGGCGAAGGAGGCGAAGCACGTCACGGGCATCGACATTACTGAGAATATGCTGACCTTCGCGCAGCAAAACGCGAAGGACCGGGGCGTGGCGAACGTGGACTTCCAGGTGGGCGACGCGCTGGCGCTCGACTTCGAGGCGGATTCGTTCGACATCGTGACGTGCCGCGTGAGCGCCCACCACTTTTCGGCGCCGCAGCGGGCGGTGGCGGAAATGGCGCGGGTGTTGAAGCCGGGCGGCCGCATCGTGATCGTCGACACGATTTCGCCGGAGGACCCGGCGTTGGACACGTTCGCGAACACGGTGGAACTGCTGCGGGACGCGTCCCACGTGCGGAACTACCGCGCCTCCGAATGGCTGGAGATGTTCGGGACGGCCGGGCTGCGGGCGGAGGTGGTGGAGCGGTCCGGGTACGTGCTCGACGGGCAGTCGTGGGTGCAGCGGATGAACACGCCAGCTTCGAAGGTGGCGATTTTGCGGGAGCTGTTCGCGGAGGCTTCGCCGGTGCAGCGCAACTACTTTGAGCTGCGCGACGACCCGTGGGGGTGGACGCTGCCATACGCGATCTTCCGGGCGGTGGCTGCGTAGGGCCCTCACCCTGCCCTCTTTTATCGGTCTTGCCTTATATAATCGAATCCGGATAGTCTGTGCCGGACATGCACGCGTTCGACATTCTTGGGGACCCTGTGCGGCGGCGGCTGTTGGAGTTGCTGGCCGATGGCGAGCGGAGCGCCGGAGAACTGACGGACGTTGTGCGGGCCGAGTTCGGGCTTTCGCAGCCGGGGGTTTCACAACACTTGCGGGTGCTGCGGGAGAACGGCTTCGCGAGCGTGCGCAGCCAGGGGACGCGGCGGATTTACTCGGTCGACCCAACGGCGCTCGATGAAGTCGACGCGTGGCTGGCGCGAGTGCGCCGCCAGTGGCAACCCGCCTTCGATGCGCTCGCCACGGAAGTCGCGCGCGGCAAGAGGCAGCGTAGGGACGCAGCCCAACGAGGACCGGGCGCAACAGGAAAGGACATCTGATGATCGAGGGAATCAACGGAAACGAACAGCTTGCCGCCGTGGCGCGGGCAGTTGAAGAAAGGGAAGTGGAGGGGCGGCTCGCGAAGGTTGTGGTATTGGAACAGACATACGCGGCCAGCGTGGATGACCTGTGGGATGCGGTGACAAGCGTGGATCGCCTGCCCCGTTGGTTTGCGCCGGTCTCGGGCGAACTGCGGGAGGGTGGTCACTACGCGGTGGAAGGGAACGCGAGCGGCACGATCACGGCCTGTGATCCGCCCCGTTCGTTCGATGCGACGTGGGAGTTCGGTGGGATGGTTTCGTGGATCGAGGTGCGGCTTGCGCCGGTGGACAGCGAGCACACTCGGCTTTCGGTGAGTCACATTGCGCATCCCGACGAGCATTGGGAGCAGTACGGCCCCGGTGCTGGGGGCGTCGGCTGGGACCTGTCGTTCCTCGGGCTGCAATTGCACCTGGCGAACAAGATGGAAAGCCCGCAGGACGGCGAGGAATGGGCCGCGGGCCCGGAAGGCCAGGCATTCATGACGAAGAGCGGCAACGCCTGGTACGAGGCGGACGTCGCCGGTGGCGAGGACGCGGAAGTCGCGCGGGCCGCTGCCGACCGGACGATCGCCTTCTACACGCAGCCCCCGGCCGAGGAGTAGGTCCCTCATCCTCGGACCCTCTCCCATGGGATGGGAGAGGGTCCTGCAAAGGGGCCTGGCCTTTG
>CAZDZP010000046.1:0-13605 GCA_964509855.1 uncultured Anaerolineaceae bacterium
GATGGTCGACGAGTTAATCAGCGAGTCCCTAGGTGCCTCCTAATGGCCGCTTGAGCGCCACAACTACCCTACACCCCCTCTTTCACCTTCTCCGCAAGCGCCCGCGTGAACCCGACCGTAGCCGCGATTTCCTCCACCTCGGCCTCCCGGATGCCCTTCACCGAACCGAACTTCTTCAGCAATGCCTTCTTCCGCTTGGGGCCGATGCCCGGGATGGTATCTAGCGCGCTCTGCATGCTGCTCTTGCCCCGCAGCTGGCGGTGATAGGTGATGGCGAAGCGGTGCGCTTCGTCGCGCAACCGTTGCACCAGGAACAGGGCTTCCGAACCGCGCGGGAGGACGATCGGCTCCTCCTCGTCCGGCACGAACAGCTCCTCGAAGCGCTTTGCCAGCCCGACCGTGGGGATGTGGTGCACGCCCAGTTCCTGCATCGCCTGGCGCGCTGCCGAAAGCTGTCCCTTGCCGCCATCGATGATCACGAGATTGGGGAGCTCCCAGCGGTCGTCCGTCGAAACGAGCTCGCCGCCGTCGGCGTTCACCGGTGCTGCCCGCTTGAAGCGTCGCGAGATCACCTCTCGCATCGTCCCGAAGTCGTCGGCCCCCTCGATCGTCTTCACCTTGAAGCGGCGGTACTGGTTGCTCGCCGGCTTGCCGTCTTCGAACACGACCATGCTCGAAACCGCGTTCGTTCCCTGGATGTTGGAGTTGTCATAACACTCAATGCGCCGCGGGATCTCGGGCAGCGCCAGTTCTTCGCGCAGTTGTTCGAGCGCCTCTTCGGTACGAGTGCTGTCCGCCAGCCACTTCACCTTCAACATGTCGAGGATTTCCCGCGCGTTCGTGTTCGCGAGCTCCATCAGGCGGCGCTTTTCCCCGCGTTCCGGCGTCCGGATTTCGACCCGCGAACCGCGCCGTTCGCTCAGCAATTCCTCGAGCGTCTCCCGTTCCTCCACATCGCCCGGCACCACCACGAGTTTCGGGACGTATTGCGCGCCTTCGTAGTACTGCAGCAGGTAGTTGGTGAGCACGGCGAGGTCCGTCTCTTCGTTGGTGCCCTCCAGCACAAAGTGGTCGCGCCCGATCATCTGCGTGCCGCGGATGAAGAACACCTGCACGCAGGCCTGGTCGTCGTCCCGCGCGATACCGAAGATGTCGGCGTCTTCGTCGCGCGTGGTGCCAACGATTTGCCGTTCGATGGTCCGTTCCAGCGCCTTCAGTTGGTCGCGAATCATTGCCGCCCGCTCGAACTGCAGGTCTTCCGCCGCCGCTTCCATCTGTTGTTTCAGGCGGCGCACCACGTCCTCCGATCGCCCCTCGAGGAACAGGAGCACCTGCTCCACGACCTCGCGATATTCCTCCCGCGTGCAATAGCTCGTGCACGGCGCGATGCAGCGCTTGATGTAGTAGTCCAGGCAGGGGCGGGCATCGGTCCCCGTGATTTCCTTCGTGCAGGAACGCCAGGGGAAGAGTTTCTTCACCAGGTCTAGCGTGTCGCGCACCGACCCGGCGTTTGCGTACGGGCCGAAATAGCGAGCCCCGTCCTTCTCGATGCGCCGCGTGATGTACACCCGCGGCCACGGGTTCTGCACGTCCACCTTCAGGTACGGATAGCGCTTGTCGTCCTTCAATCGGATGTTGAAGAACGGCTGGTGCCGCTTAATGAGCGTCGCTTCGAGAATCAGTGCTTCGCCCGCGTTGCCGGTCACGATGTACTCGAAGTCGTCGACCTGCTGTCGAAGCGCGAATGTCTTTGGCTGCAGCCCGCGCGGCGCCCCGAAGTACGAACGTACCCGGTCCTTCAGCCGCGCCGCCTTGCCGACATAGATCACCTCGCCCTTCGCGTTGCGCATGATGTATACGCCGGGCGAGCCGGGCAGCGCGGCGAGTTGCTTCTTGAGCTTTTCGGAAACGGTCGAGGAAACCATCCACTCCAGTCTACCGGCTCACCACCCCCAGCTTCAGCGCCGCAGATCACGATTGGCGTCGACCGGTTTGCATTGCGGTGTGTCGTCGGCAGAAGATCGGCGCCATGCACACGATTAAGATTCCAAACGTTCCTGACGCGTTGTACGAGTTGCTAGAAGCGGAGGCCGACCGTAATCACCGCACGGTGAGCGAAGAAGCGGTGGAATGGCTGAGGAAGGGTCTCGCGCTGGATGCGGTCGGGACCGAAAGTCGTGTGAGTCCGAGCGTTCCGAAGGCGGCTACCACAGAATTTCCAAGCGACGATTAAGTCGCTTGCAACACGCCCGTTAACTCCAGCGCCGCCCTCGCGGTGACCTGGTGCAGGTGGATTCGGCGCTCCAGTTCCTGGTTCTCCTGTCCCATTTCGATCAGCACTGGCGTAAGCCCCGGCACGTGGCCACCAGCGGAAAGCGAACTGCGCCCGCGGTTAGGCTGACCCGGCTGCGGCGTCACCGTCGGGCGACGGAATCGTGTGCCGTCGCGAACGATCATCTGCTCGCGGGACGTTACCAGCGGGTTTACGCGTGCGGCCAGTTGCTCACCAAAGGTCTGCTGCAGCGGGCCAATCCCCACCGTAAGGGTCTGGCCCAGCGCGCCCGTGCCGCTGTTTGGGGCGTACTCGGCGTAGAACGCCCACGATTCATGCAGGTCGAGCAGCAGTTCCACGCCGAACTCCCGCGCGGCTTCGAGAACCTGGTACGTCATGCGCTCCATCGGGAGGTCGCTACCGGGGTTGCCGGGGTAGAGCCGGTTCAGGTCCCCCAGTTCGTCGAAAGTGCGAACGAAGTTCTCCAGCGCAATCACGTTCGCGCGTGGCACCACCAGCAGCGACCCTGCATCCGGCACCCAGTCCGCGATATCGTCTGCTGCCAGCCACGAACCGGGTTCGTTGCCATGCACGCCGCCGAGTATCATCACCACCGGCCCTTCGACGCCGCTGTGGCGAATCACCAGCGGCGTCGCGGAGGGCGTGCCCTCCATCAACGTGCGCACTTCCTCGCCGCTGGGGAACGGAGTTGGTGTTGGAGTCGGCGGAACGGGCGTAGCTGTCGAAGTTGCGGTTGGAGTCGCCGCTGGTGCCGTGGCGAGCGGCGATTCCTCATCGCTTTCGGGCTCGTCAACGTCTACGAGCACGGTGGCAGCAGGGGCGCCCCCGCCACACGCAGCGACCAGGGCTCCCGCGCCCATCGCCAGGAAGGTTCGTCTTTGTAGTTTCCGCACGCCTGCATCATAGCCGAAACGCGCTAACGTTCGGTAAGGGCGACGACCTGCCGTAGAATCGCGACACTCAACATTTCCTGGAGCCACCGTGTCCTACGAAGCCATCCTCTACGACATCGCTGAAGGCGTCGCGACCATCACCCTCAACCGCCCTGAGCGCCTCAACGCGTTCGATGACCAGATGCTGGCTGAGTGGCGCGACGCCATCGACACCGCCGACCACGACCCGGAAGTCCGCGTGATTGTTGTCACCGGCGCTGGGCGCGGCTTTTGCAGCGGGATGAACGTCGCCGCCGAAGCCGGTGGCAGCGGCCTGTTGCGCACCGAAGCGAGCGTTGCCACGCGACGGCACAGCCTGCGCGACCGCGTTCACCCCATCCCTCGCGCGCTCATCCAGCTTGAGAAGCCCTACATCGCGGCCGTGAATGGCGCTGCCGCCGGCGCCGGTATGGACATGGCCTCCATGGCTGACATCCGCTTCTGCAGCAGCAACGCAAAGTTCGGCATGACCTACGTTCGCATGGGGCTTATCCCTGGCGATGGCGGCACCTACACGCTGCCGCGCATTGTGGGCATGGCGAAGGCGCTCGAACTGATGTGGACCGGGCGCCTGTTCACCGCTCAGGAAGCGCTCGAAATGGGCTACGTCTCCGCCGTGTACGAACCAGACGACCTCATGCCGAAGGCACTGGAACTGGCGCGGCTGATCGCGAAGGGGCCTGCCACCGCCGTCCAGCTGACGAAGAAGCTGAGCTACCGGTCACAGAACATTCCCTTCGACGAACACCTCGACATGGCGCAGATGGCGATGTTCGTCGCCCAGTCCACAGAGGACGCCCGTGAAGGTCCGCGTGCCTTCGTCGAAAAGCGCGAACCAAACTTCAAGGGCTACTAGTCGATTCGTGTAGAGAGCGGCCCGGCGCTGGTGTACGCTTCGCCCATGACACTTGAAGTTGGTGAACTCGCACCGCCATTCACACTGATGGACAGGGATCGCATCCAGGTCACCCTGGAATCGTTCCCCGACAAGCACCTCGTCCTGGCCTTCTTCCCGCTGGCCTTCACCGGTGGTTGAACGTCTGAAATGACGGCCTTCCGGACGCACACCGATGCGTTCGTGAGGGCCAACGCCCAGGTACTGGGCGTCAGCGTCGACTCATTCGCCGCCCTCGGAGAGTTCCAGGACAAACTGGGCCTCGAATTCCCGCTCGTGAGCGACTTCCCGCTCAACCAGGTAGGACGCGATTACGGCGTCTACAACGAGGAACGCGGCATTCACAACCGCACGACCATCGTGATAGACATGGACGGCATCGTCCGCGCTGTCTACGCCGAGGCCCGGGATTTCGAATCCCACCCCACCTATGCGCTCGATGTCCTCCAGGCGATCGAAGACTACGGCGATGGGGAAGACGGGGAAGACGACGAAGAAGAAGGTGAGGGCGACGGGGAGTAGCAAACCTGCCCCCCGCGTCCCTGACCGGCTCTGTCTGCAGCCCGCCGCTATACTCGGCCTACTACCGACGGAGCCTCGCCCTTGGATTTCCACGACTCATCCGACTACGCCGCCTTCCGACAGGAGCTCCGCGACTTCCTCGCCGCCGAGCTCCCGGAAGCCGATTGGAACATGCGCAACGACCGGGATCACATCTCCCCGGAAGCCGCCGCCTTCACCGACCAGTTTCGCAAGAAATTGGCGCAGCGCGGCTGGCTCACCATGGGCTGGCCGAAGGAGTTCGGCGGCGCCGGGGCTACCTACATGGCTCAGACCATCTACATGGAGGAAATGAGCGCCGCGGGTGCGCCGGGCGCCTACGACCAGGGCGTTTGGCTCGCGGCACCGGCGCTCATGACCCAGGGCACCCAGGCCCAGCAGGACCGCTGGATGACCGGCATCCGCAACGCCGACATGCGCTGGTGCCAGATGTTCAGCGAACCCGAGGCCGGCTCCGATCTCGCCTCGCTCGAGACCCGCGCCGTGCGCGACGGCGACGAATACATCGTTAACGGCCAGAAAATCTGGACGAGCGGCGCCACCGAAGCTGACTGGGGCATCATGCTCGCCCGTACAGACGCCGATGCCCCCAAGCACCGTGGCATTAGCTACTTCCTTCTCGATATGAAGCTGCCTGGTGTGACCGTTGGGCCGCTCGTGAACATGATGGGCAGCCACCACTTCTGCGAAGTCTTCCTCGACGATGTTCGTGTGCCCGCCGACTGCCTCATCGGCGAGGAGAACCGCGGCTGGTACATCGCCACCACCACGCTCGACCAGGAACGCAGCTCCATCAACCGCATTGTCATGACGCGAAGCACGCTCTACGCACTCGTCGATTTCGTTCGCGAACAACCGGCACTGCGTGACCGCACCGAGATTCGCCACGAACTCGCCTCACGCGCCATCGACTTCGAACTGGGCCGCTGGCTGTGTTACCGCGTCGCCGAAATGCAGAGCCAGGGCCAGGTGCCGAACTACGAGGCCTCCATCTCCAAGGTCTTCGGGACGGAACTGCAACGCCAGATGGGCATCACGGGCATGCGCGTGGCCGGCATGGCGGGACAGATCGAACCGCCGTCGAAGTGGGCGCCGCTGAAGGGCCAACTGGAACGGTGGGCGATGGCCGCCCCGAGCTACACCATCGCTGGCGGAACCAGCGAAGTGAACCGCAACATCATCGCAACGCGAGGGCTCGGCTTGCCGCGCGCCTGATCCTTGTTTCTAGCCCCGGCTGCACAACACTGGTGCGATGCAATCCGAACCGGCTGTACAGCCGCGGTTCCTCGTGCTCATCGCCTCGCTGTTCACCGGGACACTCATTGTCTCCAACATCGTCGCCGTCAAAATCAGCGACTTCGGGGGACACTTCCTGGACTCGGGGAACATCGTTTTCCCGGTCAGCTACATCCTTGGCGACATCCTCACCGAGGTCTACGGCTACAAACAGGCGCGCCGAATCATCTGGTCAGCGTTCCTCGCGAACGCCCTTGCCCTTGGGGTGATTGTCGCCGCCGGCCAGCTTCCCCCGGCGCCGTTCTGGGAAGACCAGGAATCCTACGAAGCCATCCTCGGGCAAACGTGGCGCATCGTCCTCGCCAGCTTCGTCGCCTTTCTCGTCGGCGAATTCGCGAACTCGATCGTGCTGTCGCGCCTCAAGGTCATTACGGCGGGGCGCTTCCTCTGGCTTCGAACAATCGGCTCGACGCTGATTGGGCAGGGCCTCGACACTATCCTGTTCATCACCATCGCCTTCACCGGCACGGGCATCCCAGACCTCCCGATGCTCATGTGGAAGACCTGGGTGTTCAAAGTCGCCTTCGAAACACTTGCCACGCCGATTACCTACGTCGTTGTCACTGCCTTGAAACGTGTGGAGCGCATCGATACTTACGATGAGAATGTTGATTTGAACCCACTGGCAGTGTGGAAGTAGCGCGCTTGCACACCGGCGCCGTTAGGATGCAACCTGAATTTGGACTGGTGTCCATATGGGCACCGAAAGCGTGAGGAGGGAGTAGGCCGATGCGACTCCTCGATACCCGCCGCCGAGACGCCAAACACAACGAGACGGGCGAACCTATTCGCCACGCTCAGCTTCGTACCGACCCAGGCGGGTTCCCCCAGCGAAAACTCTCGGAGATCCCGCTCGTCAGTGTCGACGAAATGCGGGAGCTCCAACGCCAGGCGCTCGAAGACTTCCACATCGATATCCTCCAGATCACCGAGAACGCGGCGCGAGCCACGGCTTCCCTTGTTCTGGCGATGTTCGGAGGAAAAGCCCACGGCCAACGCGTGCTCGTCCTCGCGGGCTTGGGGAACAATGGTGCGGCCGGACTCGCCTCCGTACGCCAGCTCGTGAACCTTGGTTTCAACGTCGAACCGATCCTGGGCGGCGTAGAAGAGCAGCTGATGCCCACTGCGCGCCGCCAGGCAGAAATCCTGCGCGCTTCCGGTATCCACGAATATCACGACCACGAGGCGACTGAGGACGGACTACGCGACCATCTGCTCCATGCCGACCTCGTCATCGACGCGCTGGTGGGTTACGGATTCTCCGGGCCCCCTTCGGGTGCTGGCGCCGCCGCCGCGGAGCTAGCGATCAACTCCGGCCGCCCCATCCTTTCCCTCGATGTGCCTTCCGGCGTTGATGCCGGCACCGGTCAAGTCAGCCCGCTTTCGATCAACGCCGCCACCACGCTCTGTCTCGACCTTCCGAAGAAAGGCCTCCTGGAAGCCGCCTGCCGTCAGTCCGTGGGCGAGCTTTACCTCGCGGATGTCGGTATACCTCGGGTGCTCCACGAACGGCGGGGACTTCACATGAACGGCCTCTATTCCGAAGGCCCGCTCGTTCGCATCCGCCGCTAAATCGACGGCACGAGTTCCTTCCCGGGCGCTTGCAACGTGGGCGTACACTTGTTCCACCAACGGGATGGAGGTGTGGGATGCGCACTCGCTATGTGAAGTCACCGGAAGAAGTCAAGCAGCTGCAGGACCTGTACGCCTCGCCCAGTTTCTACGACATCCGCTCCCTTGCGGTTACCTTCCTCAGCGATCCGGATGTGCTCGCGGAGGTCATCCCGCAGCCCCTTGCTCCGGCGGCGGAACCGCGCGTAAGCGTGTCGGTAAGCGAGATTCGCCGCTCCGATTGTGTCGGACCCTTCTTCGGCTGCTCCTTCAACATCGCCTGCACCTTCGAAGGCGACCCGGGCTTGTTCTGCCTCACGATGCCGACGAGCACCGACACAGCGGTGGTCTTCGGCCGGGAACTATTCGCCGAACCGAAGAAGCTTGCCGAAATCGAACTCGAAGAGCGCGGTCAGCATGTATCAGGACGCGTGACGCGCCACGGCATTACCTACATCGAGTTGCACGGAGAGTTCGAATCTCCGATGAGCGAAGTCGGGCGGGACAATGTCTCGCATCACTACTACTTCAAGTACCTCCCCGCCGCCAACGGGCGAGGCCTCGCCTTCGATCCGCAGCTTGTGCGGGTTACGCATCGCGGGCGCGTGCACCGTGCCACCCAGGGGCGTGGAACCGTGGTCTTCCACGAATCGCCGCACGACCCCGTGATCGATATCCCGGTGCTTGCTGTCACGGGCGCCTCGCGCTCGGAAGTGGAAACGCATACCACCGCCGAGGTGGTCGCGACGATTCCCGCAGCGGACTTCATGCCCTACGCGTTCGCTAAGACGGACGACCTGCTCGTTTGGGCCGAAACCCCCGTGCTCGTTTAGTAGCCGCGGCTGTCCCAGAGCAGGTCAGGCTTGCCAGAAAGCTTCGCGTGGAAACGCGCCGCGACGAAGAGGAAATCGCTCAGCCTGTTGAGGTAGGTCACGACGAACTCGCCGATCGCCTCCTCGCGTCCAAGCGCAATCACAAGCCGCTCTGCCCGCCGGCAGACAGTGCGCGCGACGTGCAACTGGGCTGAAGCAAGCTCGCCTCCCGGCAGGATGAAGCTCTTGAGCGGTTCGAGCTGGTCGTTCCAGTCGTCAATCCAGCCCTCGATGTCCCTCACGTGGCGCTCTTCGATGCCCGGCACCGGGATGCGCTCCTTGTCTTCCTGCAGCATCGCGAGGTCCGAACCCATGTTGAAGAGCAGTTGCTGGATGACGAAGAACCGTTCGTGCATCGATTCGTTTAATCCGCTCGCCACGGCAACGCCGATGACGCTGTTCAGTTCGTCCACCGTCCCGTAGGCATCGATGCGCAGCGTGTCCTTGCCCACGCGCTGGCCGCCCACCAATGCTGTCGTGCCGTCGTCTCCGCCGCCTGTGTAAACCCGGTTGATTCGTACCATGGTCCGATAGTGCGGCCGCAGGCTCCCGGGCACAACCGGCTTTGCCCCTCTCCGGCCCCGTCGTGCAGAATGCGCGCGGAGGTTCACCATGACTGCTACAACTTCACTGGCCGCTGGCCAGGTTCTCCCCGAACACCGCGTGATGGCCCGCAACGGCGCCGCGCAATCGGAAAACAAGATCCATGACGACACCGTCGCCCGCCAGTACGGCTTCGCGGGTGGACTTGTACCGGGAGTCACCGTGTGGGCCTACATGGTGGCTCCCGTCTTCGAGGCCCTTGGGCCGGACTGGGTACGCCATGGCCGTCTCTTCGGTCGGTTCCTCAAGCCGGTGTACGAAGGCGAGGAGGCGGTCGTACACACTACCGTCGCGTCCGTCGAAAACGGCGTCACCACGCTCGACATCGAAGTGCGCAACCCGGCCGGTGAGCTGTGTGGCGTCGGACAGGCGCAGCTTGGCCACGAGGCTTTAACGGTGGATGTCGCCGACTACCCGGTCGCACCCTTGCCCACCGAGCGCCAGCCCGTCTCCGAAGAAGTGCTTTCCGCGATGGACGTGATGGGGACTGTCGTGGGGCACAACAGCGAAGAGAACCTCGCGAAGTTCCTCCACGAAGCGGATGACAGGTTGGAGGCCTGGCGGCAGCCGGAGGCGCCTTCCCACCCGGGAATGATCGCGCGACTCGCCAACGGCTGCCTCGCTCAGAACGTGCGTCTCAACCCCTGGATTCACGTTTCCAGCGACGCCCAGTTCTACGACACCCTCAAGTCCGGCGAGGAGTATTTCGGCCGCAGCCGCCGTGTGGAACTGTTCGAACGCAAGGGGCATCGCTTCGTGCGTCTCGACATTGTCATCGTGGGAGAGGACGAGCGGCCCATCATGCGCATCGACCACACGGCTATCTACGACATCCGCCGGGTCGACTCCTAGATTCAATCGCGAGTGGGCGTTGACGTTGAGCCATCGTCACGCCCACGATCAGCGCATGGCTCTCTACGAATACGTCTGCGAATCCTGTAAGAACGGCAAGCCCTTTCGCTTTGAACTGCGCATGCCCATGAAGGACGTTGTCCAGTTTGCTCCCTGCCCGAACTGTAAGAAGAAGGCGAAGAAGGTCTTCGGTGCCTTCGCAGTTACCGGCGTGGTCAAGGAAGGCTTCGGCGATGGTCCCGCACCATGGGACGACGAAGGCGGTATGGGCGACGACGACCTGATGGGTGGCCACGGCCACTCCCACGACCACGGTCACGGGCATTCCCATGGGGGCATGGACGACCTCGACTTCGACGACGACTTCTAGGCTTGGATAGCGACCGGCATACCGAGCAAACGACCGCGTCGGCGTCGTGGGGCGCTGGCGACACCGTCGTGCTTCGCTACATCACCCGCCAGGGCCGCCCCGGTATGGCGTGGCCCTGTGCCGTCGTCCAGGACGAGCCGGATATGCTCGCGCTTTTCATCCCCAAGGGCACCAGCTACCTCAACTGGCACAACGTCGAAGGACGACGCGAACTTCGGCCCGCACCATGGCGCCGCGACACGCTGCGGCTCATGTTCCCTGGACTCCCCTATTCAGTCTGGCTCTTCTGGGACGAAGGCCCCGGCCACGCCTTCCGCAACTACTACGTGAACTTCGAAGAGCCCTACCGGCGCACACGCATCGGCGTCGACACCAACGACCACACGCTGGACCTGGTAATCGACCCCACTTTCCAGTGCAGTTGGAAGGACGACGACGAGTTGGAAAAGCGCACCGAGCAGGGCGTCTATTCGCGCGAATTCGCGGAATTCCTGCGGGAGCGGGCCAACGAGATTGCCTGCTGTGCCTTCGATAGCCGCTCACCATTTTGCGACGGCTGGGACGGGTGGACCGCTCCCCCGGAATGGAACCTGCCCGAGTTGCCCGCCAACTGGGCCGACGAGCCCGTGCTGCTTTGGGAACAACGCCGCTGGGCCTACCTCGACGCCACGGTGTAGACGCAACCTGTCCCGGTGCCGGGTCCGTGCACTCCGAACAACAGAAGCGGCTCCCAAAACTGGGAGCCGCTTCTGTGTTGTGCCGGGTTATCCGAACTAGATTTCGAGCATCTGCGCAACGCGCTCGCGGTGATAGTCGCCGTCACCCCAGAAGAGCTCAGCGCGCTTCTGGCGGCGGAAGTACAGCTGCACCACGTAGTCCTTGGTGAAGCCGATACCACCGTGAATCTGCTGGCCATGGGCCACCACGCGGCGGCTGGCGTCGCTGCACCATGCCTTGGCCATGGCAACGTCCATGTCCTGCGAATCTTCATTCTCGCTGGTCGCCCAGGCGGCCTTGTACATGATGAAGCGCATGCCATCGACGTCGGTCACCATGTCGGCAGCCTTGTGCTGAATGGCCTGGAACGAACCGATGGGGCGGCCGAACTGGACACGCTCCTTGGCGTAGTTCACCGAGATCTCGAAGTCGCGCTGGGCGAGACCGACGAGATAGGCGCATTCAAGGGCGGTCGCCATGTTGCGAAGGCGGCTGGCGGTCGCGGCGTCCATGTCCACGACGTCGCCGGCGGCTACCTTGACGTCCTTGAAGACCACTTCGGCCTGCTTGTCGCTGGCGATTGTCTTGAGAACGGTGACATCGATGCCGGCCTGGTCGCGGGCAACAAGGAAGGTGCTCAGGTTGCCGTCGGGCTTCCACGCGACAACGTGCAGGTAGTCGGACACATGAGCGTCAGGCACGAAGAGCTTGGTGCCGTTGAGCACGAAGCCATCGCCGCTGGCTTCCGCCTTCATGGTGATACCTTCGCGGTCCCAGCGGCCGCTGGGCTCGGTGATGGCGTAGGTGTGGATGTGCGAGCCGTCGGCGATCTTCGGCAGGTGAGCGGCCTTCTGCTCATCCGTACCGGCGAGAATCAGTTCCGCGGCGCAGACAGCGTTTGGAATGAAAGGTCCGGGGACGAGCGCGCGACCGAATTCTTCCACCAGGACGCAAAGGTCCAGGAAGCTGAAGCCTGCGCCACCGTGCTCTTCGGGAAGCATAAGACCCTGCCAACCAAGGTCGGCCATCTTCTTCCACAGTTCAGGGCTGTAGCCCTTTTCGTCTTCTTCCATCGCTCGGACGTGCTCTTCCGGGCACTCCTTTTCGAGGAATTCGCGTGCTGAGTTCCTCAGCAGTTCTTGCTCTTCACTGAGCCCGAGATCCATGCGCGTGCGTCCCTTCCTTGGGTGGTGTACTTGCTGTGAACGTTCACGCGCGGCAAAAAAACACACGGGGTGCGTGCAGCGCGTTACGACTCTGTTGCGGGCGGGATTCTAGCACGCTGCTTCGCGGCAGGCGAACTAGCGGAAGGAATCGATGCGGATGTGCCGCGTTTAGGCAGCCGTCTGGATTCTTACGGTGCGCTGACCAGCGATCGTCGCCACCTCGAACAGTCGCTCCACCACGCGAAGCACCTCGTCATCACGGTCCGAAACGCCGACTGTGATCTGCCGAATCCAGCCTTCGCGGACCTCGGCTTCCATACGAAGCGGGACTGACTTGGACGCGCCACGCGTGCAGTACACCGTTGCATGCACGAAACCCGGTGTCCGTCCTTCGGTGACCGTGAGTGTCCCTTGCGCACCGGCCCAATCGAAGCCGAACACGCCCCGCATCACAGGAAAGTGCTGGCGTCTGCTGTATGCGCGGTTGGCGTCCAGCGGATCGCCTGCCTGCGGCTTCATGCGCAAAACGCGCAACCCTTCGCCATCAATGAATCGCATTTCATCCTGAGAATCGACAGCTCAACGCGTCAGCACAGGGTAGCCGGTCGAAACTATCGCCCTATCCGCTCCAGCGCCCGCTCGATTGCCCGGCCAGCATTCACGACTCCCGGCCACCTGACTCCCGAACTCTCTGCGTTGCTTCCGTGGCTGAGTCCGTTCCGCAACCGAACCCGCTAACGATTCCCGAGAGAATCGACGGCTCCTCGAACAACGCTACGAGAAGGTCGCCGCTGTCCGCCGAGCGCGACTCGGCAGTTGCAAGCGAGGTGAATCTCTCGATCACCCGCTCTACCCTTGGTGATGCCTTCGTACTGTCAGTGAAAACGGGACTGAGCTCGGCGGGTCTTTGGGCAAGGTGCGGAAACTCGCCCATTGCATTGCGAAGCTGTTCCAGGTCCAAGCCTAGTTGCCGGAGCGACTCCGCCGCTACTGAATCACTGTCCGCGAGCAACGAATATCCGAGGTGATCGATTCCGAAGTACTCTCCGCCGGCAGCCCGCGCATGGTTCCCAGCCCGCACGAACATTCTCCACAAAGTCCCGTTCATTGGTTGCAGGTTGCCGTCAACAGGCGCTGCGCTGTCCATGCAACAAATTCTACCCGGGTCTGTCATCTTTAGCGCCCTAGCGGCGCTAGCCAAAGCGGCTCGTGTGCTCTGCACTCGTCGCATACCTAACCGTCACAAGGGTTGACAAGCAGAGTAGGATTGTCTTATGCCCGATTGGGCATGTTGAAGTAAAATATCGGAATGGGCATGGATGAAAGACTCGAACTCATCTTCCCCCGGCTGACGCACCGCCGAATTCAACTGCTCGCCGTACTTGCTGACGGTAGTAACTTGCGAGAGACGGCCCAGGCATTGGGCGTCGAGAAGTC
>CAZDZP010000047.1:0-13439 GCA_964509855.1 uncultured Anaerolineaceae bacterium
GCCGAGGACTCAGTTCTTCACCGATAGCGTGCTTTTGGCAATTGGGGTCCCTAGGTCCTCCCCGCGACTCGACGCAGCGTTCCCTCCAAGACGGACTCAACAGCCACATCGTGACGCGGATGCCCTTCCGTTCGAAGGACGCGTTGGCGGAGTCACTGTCTTCGCCCCCATCAACTCCTTCCCATCCCTCTGCAACCATGGTGGACTCAAAGGTTGTCAAATCCTCCACGTACCGAGAACGGTCGTGCTCAAGGACAAACCTAACGACACAGTTGGGGTTGACGGTGCAGTTCTCTGACGAGGATTCGATAATCGTCACGCCCTCCGGTAGCAGCGGTTCAAGCTCTCGCCGCCACTCGGACGCGCTAAGTCCGCCACAGGCTGCAGCCAAGAAACCAAGTGCTGCGAAGACGACGAGCGAAAGCGTCCGGTGCGAGACGTTCATGCCAATACAATCGGCGTTGACGGGAGATTTCGCCAGTGGTCGTGGCTGCCGTAGCCGCGCATGCTTCCAGTGTTCCGGTCGACGCCTGGCATCGGTGATCGTGGCTACAGTGGCGCGACCAGCCGATGCGGGAGTGCGTTGGCGTTTCCCGCGACGGCGGTGCGTCGCAGCTACAAAGCAGCGCTTGCAAGCGTTAGCGTGCGCCGGCGAGCTCGCGTTCGGTAGCTTTCAGCCGCTTGGTCCAGTCGGCCAGGTTTTCCATGAGCTCGCTGATGAAACGCTGAGCCGCGTCGTCCGTGAGTTCGCCATCGTCGTTAAAACGATCGGCGGCCATGGGGATCATGACCTCGGGCTGGTTGACGGGGTGCATGTCGAGGAAGACGAACATCTGCCGCAGGTGGTACTGGGCACGGGCTGACCCGAGCATGCCGACCGAGGCGCCCATCACAGCAACCGGTTTGTCCGCCCAGGAGTTCTTCCCGTATGGGCGGGATGCCCAGTCGATGGCGTTCTTGAGCACGCCGGGCACGGAGTAGTTGTATTCGGGGGTGGCGATAACCACCGCGTCGGCGCGTTCGATGCGGCGCTTGAGGTCGACGACGGCGTCGGCGGGGTCGCCCTCCGTGTCTTCGTTGAACGGCGGAATCTCGCCGAGACGGTCGAAGATGTCGAACGTGATGCCCTTTGGCGCCAGGTCGCGGGCGGCCCACAGCGCGGCGGAGTTGTAGGACTTTTCGCGGAGAGATCCTGAGATACCGAAAATGGTGAGTGCACCTGTCATGGAATGCACCTCCTCTAACCCAGGACCGTATACCCGGTTCCGTTGCACCCGAATAAGTAGAGCAGGGGAGGGGTTGCAGAACCCTTGCAGGCATCGATTGGCAGGGCCATGGCGGCTGCAAACTCACTACCGCCGCTCCATACTGGTGTGAACGGAGGCACGCTGCATGCCGGAGTCCCTCACCCTGCACGATGGGCGCGTGGTTGAGATACGCCCTATTTCTGGGGACGACCAACTGGAACTGCAGGCGTTCCACCGGCGCCTCTCTCTCGAGTCGCGGCGCCTCCGCTTCTTCGCGCCGCTGCCAGAATTGAGTGACGCGATGGCTGACCGCCTGACGCACCTCGACGGCGTGGACCGCTGTGCGCTGGTGGCCAACTTCCCCGGCGAAGACCAGGTTCGCGGGGTGGGCCGCTACGAACGCACAAACGGCGGCTCGGCCGAGGTCGCGTTTGTGGTGGAGGACGCGGTGCAATCGCAGGGACTTGGAACGGAGTTGCTCCGGCGCATTGCGGACCGTGCGCGCGCCAATGGGATTCACACGCTCACGGCGCTGGTACTCCCGGAAAACCACCACATGCTCGATGTCTTTCGACACAGTGGCCTGCCCTGCAACGTTCGTGCCGAGGGCGGGCTCTTCACTGTGCGGCTGGACCTGGGCCGGACTGGAGACAGCACCGGCCCCGAGTTTCGACGAGCCAGCTAGTCCGCGAGAGACAGCGCGAGGTGCACCATGGGGCGGACGCTCATGCCGCTCGCGCCCTTGCTGACCCACCCCTTGTCCGATGACATGTTGTCGACGCCGGCGATGTCCAGGTGGATCCAGGGCGTGTCGGCGACGAAACGCTCGATGAACTTGGCGCCAACGATGGTCCCCGCGCCGCGGTTACCGGTGCCGATGTTCTTGATGTCGGCGATGTCGCTCTTTATGAGCTCGTCGTACTCCTTGAACATGGGCAGGCGCCAGGTCTTTTCTCCGGCCGTTGTCGCGGCGCCTTCGAAAGCGGTAGCGAACTCGTCGTTGTTGGTCATCAAGCCGTAGCACACGTCGCCGAGGGCGGTGGTAACGGCCCCGGTGAGGGTTGCGACATCGAGAATGCGCTTTGCGCCAAGCTCATTCGCCCAACAGACGGCGTCGGCCAGCACGAGACGGCCCTCGGCGTCGGTGTTCAGCACTTCTATGGTTTTGCCGTTCATGGCTGTGACGACGTCTCCGGGCTTCGTGGCGCGGCCACCGGGCATGTTCTCTGTAAGGGGCGCAATGCCGACCACGTTGACGTTCGGCTTCAATGCGGCGATGGCCTTCATAGCGCCGATGATGCTGGCTGCGCCGGTCATGTCGGCCTTCATCGCGTCCATGTTCGCGGCAGGCTTGATGCTGATTCCGCCGGTATCGAAGGTGATGCCCTTCCCAACCAGGGCGAGGTCGTAGCCTTCGCCCGGCTTCGCCTTGTAGGACATGCGAATCATCTTGCCCGGCTCGATGGAGCCGCGGGTGACGGAGAGGAAGGAACCCATGCCCTTGCGTTCCGCGTCCGCTTCTTCGAGCACTTCGAACTCGAGACCTCCGGCCTTCGCAACATCGGCGGCGACGTTGGCGAGCATGGTTGGGGTAAGGTGATTCGCGGGCGTGTTAGCGAGATCGCGGGTGAGGTTCGTAGCTTCGCCGAGGATGGCGCCTTCGGCGGCCCCGGCACGAAGCGCGTCCAGCCTGCCGGCGTCGGACTCAACGATGATGAGGGTGTCGATGCCGGTCTCGTCGTCGTCCTTCTTCTCGGCGCCCTTGAACTTCGTGAAGCGGTAGCTGCCCATCACCGCGCCTTCGGCGATAGCGCGCGCACACAGGTGGGGATCGAGACCGCCGATGCCGGCGCCGTGAGCGATGGTGGCCACGGTCTTGATGCCGGGCTTGCGCAAGGAGCGGACAAGGTTCGCCGAGAGATTGCGGATGGAGTCGTAGTCAAAGTCCGCGTTCTTCCCCAGCCCAACAACAAATGCACGTGGCGAAACGACCTTGCCATCGGTGTAGATGCTGGTGAGTTCGCCACCCTTGCCGCGCAGGTCTCCGAGGCTGATCAGCCGGGAAATGGCGCCGGCGATGGCGGTGTCGAGCGCTCCAGTTGCCCCGCCGGGCGCGGTAACCCCTTCGAAGAGGTTTACCACGATGGCGTCGGCGCTGATGGTGGTGACGTCACCCTGCTCTACTCGAATTTCCATATCTACACATGCTCCCGGATTGGCTTTGCCAGAGTGTACCCGTCAGCGCGGCTGAAAGCGTGCCCACGCCCAAGCGGGCGGCTACAGTGAAGGTCCGATGGCGAATGTTGTACGGGGCGACATCATCCAGCGCGGAGAGCGAGCCTGGCAGTGGACCGCTCGCTGGGGGATCCAGGAAGCGGTGGTGGTGGTAGCCGCCTTCATTGTCTACTTCGCCATCCGCGCTGCGGTGGTTTCGCGCGCGAGCGAGGCGCTGCTCAACGCCTACGACATCATCGAACTGGAACGCGCGCTTGGCATCTACTGGGAACTGGAGATGCAGGCGTGGATTCTCGACAGTTATGTCGCGATTCGCGTGATGAACTGGGTGTACTTCTGGGGCCACATGCCGCTGGTCGTGGTGTTTGCGGTGTGGTTGTACGTCACGAACCGGCACAGCTACAGGCTCGTGCGAAACGCGTTCCTTGCTTCAGGCGCGATTGCGGTGGTGGTGTACGCGACCTATCCCCTCGCGCCGCCACGGCTGGTGCCCTTCGAGGGCTACGTGGACACGATGGCGCTGTTCGACCGCGTGAGCTACCAGGCGCAGGAGACGCAAGCCTTCGTGAACCCCTACGCGGCCATGCCGAGCCTGCATTTCGGCTGGTCCATGCTGTTGGGTGCGGCGGTGGCCTGGGTGGGGCGATCGCCGCTTACGATTGCTTTCGGTGTGCTCTGGCCTGTGGCGATGTTCTTTTCCATCGTGCTGACAGGGAACCACTTCATCCTTGACGCTGTGGCCGGGGCAATCGTGTCGTTCGCAGGGCTGGGTATCGCGATCGGGTTGGAGCGGCTATGGCAGCGGATGCGTGGTAGCGGCGGGGAGGACAGGGCGGCAGTTAGCGATTGAGCAGACGGTCGTAGTCGGCGTGTGACCCAATCCAGAACCAAACGATCGCGTCTCCTTCAAGGGCGCCGAGGGCACGATAGTGCAAACCGATTCGAATCGAGTACACCCCGCCGAGTCCACGTATGGGTTTGAACTGCAGTCCGGGGTGCTCAGGGTCTTGGGCAAAGCGCTCGTAGGCGCGAGTTGCCAGACGTTGAACTTCTACCGGCAGCCGCGCGAAATGTTCGCGGAACTCCGGTGAGCGAAACGACTTCACTCGTTTCCGGAAGTCATGGGAGCCGTTTCGCCGCGAAGGTGCTGCAGGCGTGCACGCGCTGCCAATTGGCCCAGCGTATCAAGACCGGCCTGGAACGCGTCATCCCACACTTGTTCATCTTCGAGTTCCGCAAGGACCAGCGCGCCGATCGCATCCTGCTCGGCATCGGCCAGTTCACGGGCACGGCGGAAGGCTTCGTCAAGAAGTTGCGTCATGCCTCAAGCATAGCAACGTGCGTGGCTTTTGGGCGGCGGGATGGATAAGCGAATACCTTAGTTGTGCGACTGGAACATCGGCATTGGGCTGAGTGGCGCGAACATCTCGACCACCAGTTCTTCGAGCTGGCCCGCCCACTGCTCCCAGGTGCCCCGAGCGTAAGCCGCTTCCGGGCTCGCGAGCGTTTGTTGTACTGCCTGCGCCGACTCGAAGGTGTAGACGCCCAGGAACGCGCCACCGGGCGTGCGGCTGTGCTCGATGGTCGTGAAGCCGGGGATTCGCCGGGCGTCGCGCAGGTGCACGTCCTGCCACCAATCGGCGAACGGCCCTTCGTGCCCGGGAAGCGGCACCGCGCGAACGAGGAGAAACGGCCGGGAGGGGTCCATCAGTCGCGATTGCCCGGGGAGGGCGGCGGTGCACCAGTGGCTGATTGCATGATTCGAACGATAAGCGATATCGCCGCTTCGGGGCTGTAGCGCGTGTCGACCACGACTGTGGGGACGCCCATCGGCTCGGGACGGTCCCGCATCAGGCGATAGATTTCGGGGCCGGCCTGCGAATGACCGCTGCGAGGCTTCGCAAGGCGAGCAAGGATCACCGACTCGGGCGCGACCAGGCGCACCGGGATGAGCTGGACCCCGTGCTGGCTGGCGAGGTCCACGAAACGTTCACGATCGCCCGCCGTGAGGTTGGTCGCGTCGAGGATGACTGTTTTGCCTGCCCGCAGCGCCGCCGCAGCGCGCTGCTCAACGACGTCGAAGACGCGGGCGCTCTCCTGTGCGGAGTAGGAAGGCTGCCGCGCCAGGCTGCGGCGAACGGCGTCGCTTTCGACCACGGTGCAGGGAACGCGGGCGGCCAGTGCGGTGGCGAAGGTAGTCTTGCCCGAGCCGGGGAGGCCGGAGAGCAAGATGAGCGCTGGCCGGAAATTGCCGTCAACCATGTCGTGTGCTAGCGTGAAGGGCTGAACACGAGGCAAAGGAAGCTACGAGAACAGCGTTGCTGACCAAAGAGCGCAAGAGCGAACTAATAGAGGCCTTCGGGACCCATACAGGTGACACTGGCTCCTCCGAGGTGCAAGTGGCGATCCTAACGGAACGCATTAAGTACCTTACGGAACACCTGAAGGCAAACAAGCATGACTACCACACCCGGCGCGGCCTTCTCAAGCTGGTCGGTCAGCGGCGACGGCAGTTGCGGTATCTGAACAACCGCGATGTGAACCGTTACCGCGAAGTCATTGCACGGCTAGGCCTCCGCAGATAGCGGGGGTCTTTTCGTTTCCGCGCGAGCAGGACAGAAAAGCAAAGCGCACTCCCTTTGAGCCTCGTGGCTGGCGAAGACCAGCGTCACAATTGCACACCCGAAGGACTGCGGTCATGGGTGCTGTAGCAGAGCAGGGAAAGAAAAGAGACAGAAGACAACGATGCACACATATGAAGTAGAGATTGGCGGCAAAACGCTCGTCATTCAGCACGGGATCCTCGCCAAACTGGCGAACGGTGCTGTGACGGTTCGGCAAGGCGACACGGTCGTGCTTGTCACCGCCTGTATGTCCAACGCCCGGGAAGGCATTGATTTCTTCCCGTTGACGGTGGACTACGAAGAGCGCCTTTACGCGGTGGGCAAAATCCCGGGTGGGTTCCCCCGCCGTGAAGGCCGCGCAAGCAACGACGGCATCCTGGCCATGCGCCTGACCGACCGCCCGCTCCGCCCGCTCTTCCCCAAGGGTTTCCGCAACGAGGTTCAGATCGTCGCGACCACCCTTTCCGCCGACCAGGAAGCGCAGCCGGACGTGCTCATCACCGTTGGTGCGAGCGCGGCACTCATGCTCAGCGACATCCCCTTCGGTGGGCCCGTGAGCAGCGTGCGCGTCGGGCTGGTGAACGGTGAGTACATCGTGAACCCGTCCTTCGCCGAATCGGACGAGTCGGAACTCGACATTATCGTCGCTGGTACGGACGAGGCGGTTGTGATGGTGGAAGCCGGCGCGACCGGCACTTCCGAGGACAACGTCCTCGAAGCCATCGAG
This sequence comes from uncultured Anaerolineaceae bacterium, assembly GCA_964509855.1. GTDB lineage: Bacteria > Chloroflexota > Dehalococcoidia > Tepidiformales > Tepidiformaceae > CAZDZP01. The sequence continues at coordinate 6,834 of CAZDZP010000047.1, forward strand.
AAGGCTATGGAAGCGAACCGCGCCATCAACGCACTTCAGCGCCAGATGGCTGCCGATGTGAACCCGGTGAAGAAGGACTTCACGAGCTTCGAACCGTCGCAGGCAGCATTCGACGTCGTCGCCGACTTCCTCACGGACCGCATCGACGAAGTCGTGGCGACCGCGGCGAGCGAGCGCAGCGACGAAAACCAGAAGATCCGTGCCGAGCTGGCCGAGAAGTTCGGCGAGGAATACACGAAGGCTGAGCTTTCGGAAGCACTCTTCAATGTCATCAAGAAGGCGATGCGCAAGCGCATCCTCGAAGAGGGCAAGCGCGCCGACGGCCGTGATACCACCCAGATTCGCGACCTGGAAGCGCACGTTGGCGTTTTGCCGCGAACCCACGGTTCGGGTCTCTTCCAGCGCGGCGAGACGCAGGTGCTCTCCATCGCCACCCTTGGCGGGCTGAGCATGGCGCAGCGGCTCGACACGCTTTCGCCGCACGACAGCAAGCGCTACATGCACCAATACAACTTCCCGGCATACTCCGTGGGCGAAACGCGCCCGATGCGGGGTCCGGGCCGGCGCGAAATCGGCCATGGCGCGCTCGCTGAGCGAGCACTGGAGCCGGTACTCCCTTCAACCGATGAGTTCCCTTACGTCATGCGCGTCGTGAGCGAAGTGATGTCGTCGAACGGCTCCACCTCCATGGCGAGCGTTTGCGGCAGCACCCTTTCGCTGATGGACGCTGGTGTGCCGATTAAGGCGCCGGTCGCGGGCATCGCGATGGGCCTCATCAAGGGCGAAGACGACAAGTTCGCAGTCCTGACCGACATTGCCGGCCAGGAAGACTTCATGGGCGACATGGACTTCAAGGTGGCAGGTACCCGCGAAGGTATCACCGCTATCCAGATGGACATGAAGATCACGGGCGTTTCGCGGGAACTGCTGCAGCAGGCGCTGGAGCAGGCGAAGCAGGCGCGCTTCCAAATCCTGGACATGATGCACGAAGTCATCGACCAGCCTCGTGAAGAAGTTTCGGCCTATGCGCCGAAGATGTACCGCGTGCAGATTGACCCGGACCAGATTGGCCTGCTGATCGGCCCGGGCGGCAAGACCGTCCGTAAGATCCAGGAAGAGTCGGGCGGGGCTACCGTCGACATCCAGGAAGACGGCACCGTCTTCGTTGGTGGCATCAACGAAGAAGTCGCTTCGCGCGCCGTCAAGATGATTGAGGGCCTGACGAAGGAAGTGAAGATTGGCGAGGTGTACACCGGCAAGGTGACACGCCTGCTCAACTTCGGCGCCTTCGTGGAGTTCCTCCCCGGCAAGGAAGGCCTCGTCCACATTTCGCAGCTCGGCGAAGACCATGTTGAAACCGTGGAAAGCGAAGTGAGCGTGGGCGATGAAGTGACCATCATGGTCACCGAAGTCGACAACCTTGGCCGCATCAACCTCTCGCGGCGTGCCGTACTGCTCGGCGAAGACCCGGACACCTACATCGCGGCCGGTGGCGGCGGTGGTGGTGGCGGACGCGGCGGTGACCGCGGTGGACGTGGCGGCGGCGACCGTGGTGGCCGTGGCGGCGATCGCGGTGGTGACCGTGGCGGAGACCGGGACCGTGGCCCTCGCAACGACGGACCGCGCGACCGCGGCCCTCGTGACGGCGGCGGCGGCGGTGGTGACCGCGAACGGCGCAGTGGTCCTCCGCGATCCGGCGGTGGTGACCGCGGCGGCGCCCCTCGACGCAACGCTCCCGGCAACGGCGGCGGTGGCGGTGGCGGACAGCCGCAACGTGGTCCCATTGGTGGCGCCAGCCGTGGCTGGACGCGCCGCACAGAAGAGTACAGCGGGCCTCCGCTGCCCCCGCCGCCGCCTCGCCGCGGCCTGGGTGGCGTTGGTTCCTACGACGACGAATAGTCGTCGGTAGCTGGCGCAGAACTACGAACGAAAGGCCAGACTTAGTCCCAAGTCTGGCCTTTCACATATCTGATAATCCTGATGCCGGGCTCCTACTGACCGACGGATTCTGCGATCTGCAGGAGGACTTCGAATGATAGGTCCCAGCCGATTACAGCGTTAAAGTAACCTTCGTCGTCGAACCACTGGATACCGTCGGCCTGCTGACTTGCGCGATCAGCCGAAGGATCGTTTTCGAAATCGTGGAACACGGCGTGCGCACCGTTGACAAAGATTCGTTCGATTGTCCAACCACGCACAGCCTCGGTCAGGCGCGACTGTTCCGGCTCTATCACGGTTACGGGCGGCTGCATCGCCAGCGTTCTCGTTACGATCAGGTCTGCATTCTCCGGCGCGCGGTCGAGAGTTTTGGAACGGTAGTACAACAATGTCACCTGGAACGGTTTGCCATCTTGAGTCGTCAGAGACCTTACGGAAGCAAGTTCCAGTTCCGAAGGAAGGAACACTGGAGGTCGAGCAGCCCCACGCAGTTCACCAGACAACTCTTCGACGCTAGCTACGTCTGGGACATCGGGATCGAAGATACTCTTCGCAGCCAATGCCGTGTCGACCGGTACGCAAACCGCTCCCGTTATCTGTTCCGTTCGCGTCCCAGAGGGATAAAAAACGAATGGACCGTGACTTTCACCTTCAACTTTCGGTTCTCCTTTGTCGTGCGCAGTGGTTGTCAAACAAGCCTGGGCAGTCTGAACCGGGGGCCGATCAAGTACCGGCCCCTCCCTATCCAAACACCCTACGTGGAACCCGGCCCAAAACACTGAAACCATGAAGACCGTCCGCAGAGTCACACCACATACTTCCACGACGTATGTAGGGTGTGACTGAGGACGGTGTTCTCAGCGTATGAACCCAGCTTCGCTCCAGTGGTTGCGTAGTGAAGATGCTCGCCACCCCAGCAACCGCTCAACGCACCTCCATCCGAGATGTATGCGACTAATTTCGGGGTTGTGTAGTCAGTCCCTATCGCAGCTCCAGGCGAATGGACAACGTGCTGCGCAACTCCCGTGCCAAGCACGGCACCCGTGTTGGTCTTGAACTGAAGATTCACGATCCTGCGAACAGAAGGGTTGTAGGATGAATCACAATCCAACACAACACCGGTAACCCGGACTCTCCCCGCAGTCCCGTTTGGGTAGGAATTCTTGTTGACGCGTGCATAAACGTCGTATGTCGCCAAGCACGTCTGTGGGTAAGGATTCTGGCACTCGTCAATGTCCAGCGCCTGTCCGTCCGGTACTGGATTGCCGACGCAGATGGAGTGCCAATTGCAGTTTATGCGGCCAGTTTTCGGCGCACCGATGAACCAATTGTCGGCAGCCAACGACCGGCGAGTTCCCGTGGCGATACCCGCCGCCGCGCTCGCAGCAAGAACTGCGACGCCGAGTGACTGCTGCATGAATTTCTTTCGCGTCGTGCGAGCCTGAATTGGCTCGTCGACTTCGTCGTTGTTCATTATCAAACACCTCAATCAATCTTGCTTGAGTTCATCGATGACCGGTGCAGAATAGACGTTTTCGGGGGGGGACAATACAGTTTTTGTGAATTTCTTGCATGACGGCGAACAGTCGATGGTGCCCATGCGGAAGCATTAACCCCCGCCGCCGCCTCGCCGCGGCCTGGGTGGCGTCGGTTCCTACGACGACGAGTAGTCGTCGCTAGCTGGAAACAAAGAAAGGGTGGGTTCTCACGAACCCACCCTTTCTGTTTGCCTGCGGACGGTGCCAGCTAGAGGCGCAGGTACTGCTGGTATTCGAAGTCGGTGACGTGCTTGCTGTAGCGCTCCCATTCGATGCGCTTGTTGTGGATGAGGCTGTCGAACACGTGATCGCCGAGAGCCTGGCGCAGGAAGGGCGTGCTTTCGGCAACCTGGATGGCTTCGTGCAGGCTGGTGGGGAGGCGTTCGATGCCCCGGCGCTCGCGTTCGTCGCTGCCCATTTCGAGCACGTTCTCTTCGACAGGAGGCGGCAGGGGGCGTTCGTTCTCGATGCCATCCAGCCCAGCGGCGAGCATCGCAGCAAAGGCGAGGTAGGGGTTGCACGCCGGGTCGGGCGAGCGGTATTCGACGCGCGTGTGGACTTCGTCGTTGGCGTTGTACACGGGAATGCGCACCAGGTCGCTGCGGTTGCGGCGGGCCCAGCTGAGATAGAGGGGCGCTTCGTAGCCGGGAATCATGCGCTTGTAGCTGTTCACCCACTGGTTCGTGACCAGCGACAGGGCGCGGGCATTGTGGAGCAGGCCAGCGATGTACGCGCGGGCAACGGCGCTCAGGTTGTAGGGGTCGTCGGCATCGTAGAAGGCGTTGCTTTCGCCCTTGAACAGCGACTGGTGCACGTGCATGCCGCTGCCGTTCTCGTTCTGCAGCGGTTTGGGCATGAAGCTGGCGTAGACACCGTTGAGCGCGGCGACCTCCTTCACGACCAGGCGATAGGTCATCGCGCTGTCCGCCATGGTCAGCGCGTCGGTATAGCGCAGCGCGATCTCGTGCTGGCTGGGGGCCACTTCGTGGTGGCTGGTCTCGACTTCGATACCCATCTTCTCGAGCGCGAGGACGGTTTCGCGGCGCAGGTCGGCGCCGGCGTCGGCGGTCTGGTCGAAGTAGCCGCCTTTGTCGAGAATCTCCGTGCCCTTGTCGTCCTTGAAGTAGAAGTACTCAAGCTCCGGGCTGACGTAGAAGGTGTATCCGAGGGCAGCGGCGCGCTCAAGCTGGCGGCGGAGGACGAAGCGCGGGTCGCCTTCAAAAGGGGTGCCATCAGGCCGGTAGATGTCGCAGAACATGCGGGCGACGCCCTGTTCCTTCGGGCGCCACGGCACGAGTTGGAAGGTGGCAGGGTCGGGCCGGGCGATCATGTCGGATTCGTCGATTCGCGCGAAGCCTTCGATGCTGGAGCCGTCGAAGCCCATCCCCTGGTCCAGGGCTTTCGGGAGTTCTTCGACGGTTATCGCGAAGCTCTTGAGGTTGCCAAGGATGTCGGTGAACCAGAGCCGCACGAATTTGACGTCGTTTTCGCGACACGCGGAGGTTACGTAGCTGACGGATTCACTGGTCATGAGGGGGTGGCTCCCAGTGGGTTTGCGGAAAGGATAGTGTGCTGGTGTTTCGAACGTGTTGCCCGGCGGGTCACGCCGACACCGGTTGCAGCACCGAACCGAAAAGATCGTAGTCGCTGGACGCGTCTATGTGCACACGGACGCGGGACCCCGGCTCGGCCCGGCCGCTGGCGAAAACGAGCCCGTCAACCTCCGGTGCCTCACGGTAGGTGCGCCCGGCGATGACGGGATCTCCGTCTTCATCTTCGCCATCGCCTTCCACCAGCAGGTCGAGGTCGCGGCCGACGAAGGTCTTCGCCTTCTTGCGGGCGATCTTTTGCTGGACTGCCATGAGACGGTTGCGGCGGTCGTGCTTCACGTCGTCGGGCACGTGGCCCTCGTGCTCGTCGGCGCCGGTCCATTGCTGGCGGGAATACGTGAACACACCAACATGGTCGAACTTGATGGCTTTGGCGAAGTCGACCAATTCCTGGAATTCGGCATCGGTTTCGCCGGGGAAGCCAGCGATGAAGGACGTTCGTAGCACCAGGTCCGGCATAGCCGCACGCATCGTCTCGATGCTCTTGAGCACCTTGGTGACGTTGCTGGGGCGCTTCATGCGGCGAAGGACCGATTCGGAGCCGTGCTGAAGCGGCACATCGAGGTAGGGGATGACGTTCGGCAGCGCGGCCATGGTCTCGGCCAACTGCGGCGTGATGCGGCTGGGATAGGCGTACATCAGGCGCAGCCACGTTTCGGGGCCAACCGCTTCGGACAGCATCTCCAGCAAGCCGGGGAGGCCGCTGGCGAAGGGCATGCCGAGGTCTTCGCCCCAGGCGGTGCTGTCCTGCGCGACGAGCACGAGCTCCTTCGCGCCGGCTTCGACGAGCCGGGTTGATTCCTTGACGAGGAAACCGGCCGGGGCCGAGCGTAGACCGCCCTTAATCTTCGGGATGACGCAGAAAGTGCACGGCGCGTCGCAGCCGTCGGAAATCTTCAGGTAGGCGCTGGGGCCTCGAACGATGGGCGTGTTTTCGGGGATGTCGAAAATGGCATCGACATCGACGCTCAGCAGGCGGGCTACGTCTTGCCATTGGCCGACGCCGAACACGTGGTCGACTTCAGGCGCACGTTCGCGGAGCTTGGCGCCGTAGAGCTGCGTCAGGCAGCCCGCGACGATGAGCGTCTGCCCGTCGCGCTTGTGGCGGGAGAGCTCTTCGACGGTTTCGTAGGACTGGTCCTGGCTTTGTTCGATGAAGCCGCAGGTATTGACGATAATCGCGTCAGCGTCGTTCGCGTTGACCACGGGCAGCAGTTCGCCGCCGGTGAGCAAGCGCTCCAGGTGCTCGCTGTCGACGTCGTTCTTCGGACACCCAAGCGTCACAAGGTGGTAGGTACGTGGAACGGCCATGCTATGGCGCCTCGCTAACGACGATCGTCATGGGGTCTCCGGGGCTGCGTTGAATTCCCGGCCCAGGGGATTGGGTGAGCACGATGCCTGGCGAAGCCGCATCAGTTGGTTCATAGATGACGTTGGGGACGAGGCCCGCCGCCTGTATCGCGGCGCGTGCGGCATCTTCGGTTTGACCCTCAACGCCCGGGACGAGTCCGTTGCCGCCA
>CAZDZP010000048.1:0-13436 GCA_964509855.1 uncultured Anaerolineaceae bacterium
GTGACATGCCGCGCCGCCACCTCGTCCTTTGGGATGGCGACTGCGGCGTTTGCGGTCGCGCTAGCCAGTGGCTCGAAAAGCGCGACCGGCGACATCGCTTCGAAGCCATGGCGTTCCAGGAATGCCCTTCGCCGCCCATGACGCCCGAGCTTCGCGAGGCATGCCAGTCCGCCCTCCACGTGCTGACCGTCGATGGCCAGGTTCTCCGCGCCGGTCGGGCATGCGTGTTCATCGTCCGCGTGCTTGGCTGGCGAAACGCCGCCCGCGTCCTTTCCCTACAGCCGTTCGCATTCGCCACGGAACTTGGCTACAAACTGGTGGCAGCGAACAGGCGGCATCTCTCCCGTGCGTTCGGTTGGCAGGCATGCGCCATTCCTTCTTCCACTGCTACAGCATCGGCGGTTGACGAGCCTTAGACCACGCTCAACAATGGCAGCGATTTGTCACGCCTATGGAGTTTGGCCCCTCGGCGAGCTCCGCAGTTCCGAAGGAGGTTCGCGCTTGGCAGACAACGCAACGGCCACGGCTCCAGAAACTCGCCCCCTGGTGCCCTATCTCCGCCTTGGGGCGTCCCGAGACCAGGACTACTTGTTCGGCAGCCGCTGTACGGCGCAGGTCGATGGAAATGCCTGCGGCGCCACCTACGTGGGAACCCGCCACTTCTGCGGCAAGTGCGGCGGCACGGGCCCCTTCGAAGAAACCCGCCTGAGTAACAACGGCGAGGTGTACGTGTGGTCGGTGATTTACCAGGCCACGCCCTACGTGAAGGCGCCCTACATCGCAGCCATCATTGACCTGCCAGAAGGCGTAGCCGTGAACACCAACCTCGAAGGCATCGAACCTGACCCCAAGAACCTGCAGTTCGGCATGAAGGTCGAAATGTTCACGGAGAAGGTTTCGGAAGACCGGGAAGGCAACTCCTACGTGGCCTACAAGTTTCGCCCGGCCAGCTAGCTGATGATGCCGGGGCGCTCCCGGCGAAGGAGAATCGCATGCGTGAAGTAGCCATTGTTGGCGTATCCATGATCAAGTTCGGTCGCTATCCCGACCGTGACGTTTCCGAACTCGCAGCCCAGGCCGGCATCGAATCGCTCAAAGACGCCGGCATGACCATCAAGAACATCGAAGCCCTTTACAGCGGCAACCTCTACCAAACCTCAGGGTCCGGGCAGCGCATCCTTCAGCAGATGGGGCAGACCGGCATCCCGGTCGTGAACGTCGCCAACGCCTGCGCTACCGGCTCTACAGCCTTCCGCGAAGCCTACTTCGCCATTGCCTCCGGCGCCTACGACGTGGTCATGGCCGTTGGCTCCGAACAGATGGGTAAGCAGGGGCTCCTTGGTTCCCGCGGTGACCCCGCAACCAGCCTCGAAGGCCGCGTTGGTTCGTACATGATGCCAGCGGTGTTTGGCATGGCTGGCATGGAGCACATGCGCAATCACGGCACCCAGCAGGAGCATTTCGCGCTCGCCAGCGTGAAGAACCACTGGCACAGCACCGCCAACCCCCTCGCGCAGTACCAAAAGGAATCGCCGCTCGATGAAGTGATGAACAGCCGCGTCATCGCCTACCCGAACACGCTCCTCATGTGTTGCCCCACCGGCGACGGCGCTGCGGCCGCCATTCTCTGTTCCGCGGAAAAGGCGCGCCAGTTCACCACCCAGCCCATCAAGATTGCGGCGTCGGCGCTTACTTCCGACCCCTACACGAACCGTGACCTCACGCTCCCGGACATCAACACTCTCACCCAGAACGCCGCGAAGATCGCCTACGAGCAGGCTGGCGTCGGCCCCGAAGAACTGAGCCAGGTGGAGCTGCACGACTGCTTCGCGACGGCGGAACTGCTCCACTACGAAAACCTCGGCCTCTGTGGTGAAGGCGAAGCAGCAAAGCATGTTGCCAGCGGCGCACCGTGGCTCGGTAACAAGATCCCGACGAAGTACCAGGAAGACGTCGCGCCCTTCCAGGACAAGACCTACCAGCCGAAGTCCAACGCAGTCGTCAACGCCTCGGGTGGTTTGCTCTCCAAGGGCCATCCACTCGGTGCAACGGGTGTCGCGAACATCGCCGAAATTGTGTTCCACCTCCGCGGCCAGGCCGGTGACCGCCAGGTCGAAAACTCGAAGGTGGGCATGGCGCACGTCATCGGCCTTTGCTCGGCTTGCACCATCCATATCCTCCAGAAGTAGCCAGGCAGCTCAAACAACGAAGAGGGGCTCCCACCGGGAGCCCCTCTTCGTTGTTCGCTATCCGGTAGCGGTCTACTTCGTGACGACGTACCAGTTGTTCTGGAAGTCGTGTTCCAGTTCGTGCTTCTCGATGTGGGCGAAGCCAGCGGCAGCGAGCATCTCGCGCGCCTTCTCTTCTCCCCACATTGTGCCGAGCCCCGCTCCGCCGACGGCCAACGAGACCGTCATGCAGTGTGTGATTGAAACCGCGTACAGCATTGGCGAAAGGGGCTGGATGTCCTTGTTCTTCTCCAGGTGAACCGATGAGCGGATGTCCTGCATCAGGTAGACCCCACGCGGCTTCAACGACCGGGAGATGTTTTCGAGTACCGCAGCCGGGTCCTTCTGGTCGTGGACCGCGTCGAAGGTCGTGATGAGGTCGAACCTCCCCGGGTCCGCATACGACGCCGCATCCGCAACGCGAAACTCCACATTCGTGAGTCCCTCGCGCTGGGCGTACGCAATTGCGTAGTCCACAGCCTCCGGCGAGATATCGTAGCCAACGAAGCGACTATTGGGGTAGGCCGCCGCCATCAGGTTCAGCGCCCGCCCGCGTCCACAGCCGACGTCGAGCACGTCGATGCCAGCCTGGAGCCGTTCCGGTAGGCCGGGAACTATTGGCAGGATGATGTCGAGGAGCGCTGGCAGCACGCTCTGGCCGCTGTCGCCCTCCATCAGCGCATGGAACTGCGGGATATCGTCGTACCACACGCCGCCGCCATGCTTGAAGCATTCGACAATCCTGTCTTCGACCATCCCCATGTACGTGATGTACTGCATGAACGGAGCGGCGTTGTCGGCCCCGCCGGCCCGCGTCAGCATCGGCGCGTATTCACGCGGGAGGAAGTAGGTCTTGCCCGTGGGGTCGTACTCCACGATATCGCCAGTCACCATCGCTCCCAGCCATTCCCGGACATAGCGCTCGCTCATCCCGGTGGTGTTGGCGATTGCCTCGCTCGTCGACGGCGGAAGGGTTGCCAGCTGGTCAAGTAGGCCGGTTCGGTGGCCGAGGCTAATCATCACTGCGATGGATGCCGTGTTCAGCATGTCCATCATTCGCTCGCCGAAGGCTTCCGCCCGCTGCGTATCCATTTCGATTACTGCTGTCACTTGCTGCTCTCCTGTGTGTATCCCGTCCGCGCGTTGTGCTTCACGGGGACTCATTTCCAAGCTAGCGACCGTCACTGGGCCGCATCACCCGCAGCGGGGCGACGTGATGCCCCTACGTTTGGGGGTGACGCAGTCCGCCTCGTGGCGGAGTCCACGGCTATCCCACGGAACGCGCCTGCGATACGATTCGAAAGTGCAAGACCTGTTGAACCGCGCGAACGACACCTCCCAACGCATCTCCGACATGCTGGTGCGTCTTTGACCTCGCCCACGATGAGTCCCTCCTAGCCGCGCTCGAAGAACAAAGCGCCGCTCCCGAATTCTGGAACGACGGCGAGGCAGCGCGCGCCCAGATGCAACGCATCTCCGGACTCCGCACCCGCTCCGAAAACTGGCGTGGTCTCGAACGGCGCGCCGCCGATACCGCGACACTTGTTGAAATGGCGATTGAAGAGGACGACCCGTCCATCGAAGCCGAGGCCGTGGCCGAACTCGATGCCATCGACCGGGAGCTCGAAAAGCTCGAATTCGAGCTAAAGTTGTCCGGCGAGTACGACCGCCGCAATGCCATCCTTGCTGTTCACGCCGGCGCCGGTGGTACGGACGCCCAGGACTGGGCCGACATGCTGTTGCGCATGTACCTCCGCTGGGCCGAACGCCACAACATCTCGACCGAGGTGCTGGACCTCACCCTTGGTGAGGAGGCCGGAGTGAAGAGCGCCACCGTAGAAATGCAGGGCGACTATGCCTTCGGTTTGCTGCGCAGCGAGCGCGGGGTGCACCGGCTGGTCCGGATCTCTCCTTTCAACTCCTCCGGCACGCGCGAAACGAGCTTTGCCAAGGTCGAAGTGATGCCAGAGGTCGAATCCACAGGTGAGATCGAAGTCAACCCGGACGACTTGCGTGTCGATGTTTACAGAGCGAGCGGCCATGGCGGACAGAACGTGCAGAAGAACTCCACCGCCATTCGAATCACCCACCTGCCGACGGGCATCGTGGTCACCTGCCAGAACGAACGCTCACAGGGGCGAAACCGGGAATCCGCAATGAAGGTGCTGGAAGCTCGGCTGCTCGAACTAGAACTCCAACGTCAAGAAGAAGAAAAGGCAGCGCTCAAGGGTAAGCATGTAGACATGGGATGGGGGAATCAGATCCGAAGCTACGTCCTCCATCCGTATAAGATGGTGAAGGATCACCGTTCTGACTTCGAAACCAGCGACCCCGGCGCCGTACTCGACGGCGACCTCGACGGTTTCCAGCAGGCGTTCCTCAAATCGCAGGTGGGAGAAGACGCGTGACGCGTGTCCTGGTTGCTCGATCTCTGGTTGCCGCGCTAGCCCTTTTGGCAGCCGGAATGGTGTTCGCGAACGCACCCCTTACACGCGCCGAAACTCGCGTCCTCGAATCCGCAGTCGAGAACAACTACCCGACCCATCTGCTCTTCACGCTTGATGCCGAAGCCGATAGCGAGATTGTTGATGTCACGCTGCGCTACGCAATCATCGGCCGGGGTTCCAGTGCCCTTGGGAAAGCCGACGAGTTCCAGGCCGGAGCATCCGTCAACGTCGAAATCTCCGTCGACACCAACAGCGGGAATGCCTTCATCCCCGTTGGAAGCGAGTTCCGCTATTCATGGGAGATCGCCACCGCCGACGGCGAAGTCCTCGAAACTCCGGAGCAGACCTTCCTCTACCTGCCGCCCAATCGGGAGTGGAAGAGCGTTGAGAACGACATCATGCGCGTGTACTACCACGGCGAACGTGACAACACCGCCCAGTCCTATCTTGAAGCCGGGCTGGAAACCTATGAACAGCACGCGGTGGAGCTTCTCAAGACCGAGCTTCCCATCTACCCGGTCAAAGTCATCCTTTTCGCAACGTCCGACGAAATGACCCCGGCCCGGCAAGGCCGAGGCGGCACCTTCGATGCCGCCGTCACGACCTGTGGTACCAAGCTCACGGCCGATATCGTCTTCGTCATCCCCCAATCCTGTGGTACCGGCGACCTGACCGACACGCTTCGCCACGAACTCGCCCACATCATCAACCAGGCCGCTGGCGAAGGTCCTCTTGGCAAACTGCCCTCGTGGATCGACGAAGGCACCGCCGTCGTCGCGCAGACGGAACCGGGCTCCGGGTTCGAAGGCGCCTTCCTTTCGGCGGTACGGGCCGACCGCCTCATCCCGTTTCTTCAGATGGGCACGCCCTCCAACGACCCAGGGCGCGTGAACCTCTTCTACGGCCAGTCCTGGGCGATGGTCCAATTCCTGATTGACCGCGAAGGCCCTGAGGCATTCGCCGACTTCTTCGCCACCATCAAGGATGGCGCGAGGTTCGACCAGGCGTTGAACTCCTCCTACCAGCTCGACATGGCGCAGTTCGAAACCGAGTTCCGCGCAGCATATGGATTGGACCCGCTCGAAGCACCCGATCCGCCTGCGCCAACCCAGCCAGCGCAGCAGCAACCCAACCCCACTCCTGCGGTCGAGGCGACGCGGCCCCCGCTGCAGACCTCCAATCCTGGCGCGTCGAGCAACGATGGAATAGACAACGCCACGATAGCGATCATCGGCGCAGCAGTGTTCTTTGCCCTGCTGGCTGCCTTCGCCTATCTGCTTTCGGCCATGATGTCGTCGAATCGCAAGCCGGCTGCCGCTGTGGCAGGACCTTCCGGGCGATACGAACCTCGCGATGAAGAGCGCGATGACTGGCGGCGTCCCGAACGGCCCGAGCCACCCGCGTCACCGCCGCCCCCGCAACAGACGCGCGACGAGAGCCTCTTCCAGCGTCGCGACGGAGAAGACGACTAGCCCGCTGGGGTGCCGAGCTAGGGCGCAGCCTTCGCCGGCACCGCGTTCTCGTCCATCTCGCGCAGACCGCGGGCGATCATCATGAAGCGTTGGAGAGCGGTGAAGTTGGCGAGGACCGCCAGCAGAATGATCGCGACGGTCAGGCCGTTGAAAAGTAGGCCCACGGTGAGCAACGCGATGCGCTCCTGGCGGCGGAAGAGTCCCTCCCGCATGGAAAGTCCCACCACCTCGGCCCGGGCACGCATGTAGCTCACCGCTACGCTGCCGAACAGCGCGCAATACGCCGCGAATGACTGCCAGTTCTCGCCACGGTCCGCGAAGTACCATCCGCAGGCTGCAAGCAGGACACATTCACTCGCGCGGTCCAGTACCGCATCCAGCACCGCGCCGTACTCGCTAGCCGTTCCCGTTGCTCGCGCCACGGCGCCGTCCAGCAGATCCACGAGGCTGAAGAACAGGAACACCAGTGCTGCGGCCACCAGCTCCTCCTGCGTGACGAGCCACGCCGCCAGCAGATTTCCGCTGAACCCGACCATCGAGAGCATGTTCGGGGTCAGCCCGGATTTCGCCACCGTGCGGCCAAGCTTGTTGCTGAATTCCGCGGGCAGCCGCGTCGGAAGGAGGGTTATCTTCGGCACGACAGGACTCCGCTTCCGCCCCGGTTTGAGACCCCGGCGGGGGCAAAGCCGTTTTGTTGCTGTTCGTCGTGCACTACCTGGGGCTCCGTTCCATGATGCGCCGATGGACCCCGTCGTGGTGGTGGTCGCCGTCGAGCAACACCCGTTCGTAGTAGCTCATCACTCGCCGTGCCACTCTATCCCAGCTGTAGCTTTCTGCGCGCTGCTGACCCTTGCGCCCCAGCTCTTCACGAAGCCCTTCGTTGTTGAGAAGCATGGTCAGTGCGTCAGCGATCGCATCGTGCGATTTCGGGGGGACCAGCAGCCCGTCCACCCCGTTTGTGATGACTCCGGCGAAGCCTTCGATGTTGCTGGCCACAACCGGCAAGCCCGCCGCCAACGCCTCCATCACGACATAACCCTGGCTTTCGTTGCCAGTGTTCGGTGCGCAGTAGATGTGCGAGCTGTAGTGGTAGCGCGGCAGTTCTTCGTAGGGCACGTTCGAACGAAAGACGACATCGTCGTACCCGCGCATCAGTCGTTGGTAGCGCCGAAAGTCTCCCGCGCCGACCACGATCAGCCGCGTATCGCCGCGCTGTTCTCGCAGGCGCATGTAGGCGCGAAGCAGGTGCTTCAGCCCCTTGCGCTTCTCTGGCCGTCCTACAAACAGAATGTTGAGTCGCCCATCGGCAAACTCCGCAAGCGGTTCCCGCTCTTGCGACCAGTAGTCGTAGTCCACACCGTTGGGGATGATGTTGAAGTACCCCTTGAAGTAGCGCGAAACCAACCCTACCGCGGCTGGCGAAACCGCGATTCGCCCGTCCAGCTTGCGGAACCAGCGGCGTGTGAGTGGCCGCGTGTAGCTGTAAATCCGGTTTCCCTTTTCGCGCGCCGCGTGAAACGTCCCGATGTTCACTGCGGCCGAGTGGCGCAGAAAGTAGTAGGGCAGAAGCGGCATGAGCGGCTCGTGCAGGTGCACAATATCGAAGTTCCCCTCCGCAAGTGCCTCTTTCACGTGCGTGTAGCGCCAGGTCAACGTGATCCTTGCTACTGACCCACTCGCGCGCACCTTGCGCGGCTTGCCCATCACCTCTACTTCGTCCTCCACCATCGGCGGGTTCGATGCAGGCGCGAAAATGGTCACGTCGTGCCCCCAGCTGCGGAAGTACGTCGCCAGCTGGCGAATGTGGGACTTCACCCCGCCATCCACACACCAGTCATACGGACACACGAGTGCGATCCTCACGAACGCACTCCTTCGTCGCCAGGCGGTCCTTGCTTACCGGTCACACTATGCACTCTCCAGTAGTCCTCCATCACGTACCACTGGGCCGGCGCTCGCCTCAACTGTTTCTCGAACTCGCCGGCCCAGCGTTGCGCCGCCTCGGCGATAGCGTCCTTGCGGCCTCCGGTTTGGTCGACCTTGTAAGGTTCCCCCAACGTCACAAGCATTTTCCCCCGTCGCAGCCGGATACTGAACGCCGGGATGATCGTAGCCCCGGTTCGCCGCGCGACCTCCCATGGCACGGAGGAGACGCGCATCCGTTGGCCGCAGAGCGTCACCGGGGTCCCGTTGCCCGCAATATCGCGGTCCCCGACCAGCCCCGCAAGCCCGCCGTTGCCAATATGGCCCAGCAGTTTCTTCATCCCGGAGAGGTTGGCCTCGAAGAACACGCCGCCGCCGGAGCGGCGTAGTTCTAGCATTCGGGCTGCGAAGTCGCGGGGTTGAAGCTCCTCCACCAGCGCCGCGAAGCCACGCCCGCGGCGGGTCAAAACCTGGATAGCCAATTCGGGATTACCCATATGTGCGCTTACGATGATTGTTGGCGCTTCGCGCAACACCACCGGCAGATACTCGGGGTTTTCGACGACGATTCGTTCCCGGTCGAAGGCATCGAGGTCCAAGCCAGGGAGCGACACCAGGTCGACGTAGTACGCGCCAACGCTCCGAAACACCGCCAGCGAGGCGCGCGTGGCTCGTTCGTGGTCACCGTCGAAAAGAGGCAGCAGGTTCCGGGTCACCCGGTTTCGCGCTGACGGACGCACCTTCCACACCAACCACGCCACCCGTCGAGCCACCCAATGGCACGGGCGAGGGAAGCGCGAGCCCACGGGCACGCACGCACGCAAGGCCAGCGCTTTCCAACTCACCGTCGGGCACCGTCGTTGGCTGGCCACATCTCCCGGAACATATACCACTGGCTCGGGGAACGGCGGATGAACGCTTCGTGGGCCGTGAAGATGGACTGCATCAGTTCCTGGGCCCGGTTCTCCGCATCAGCGGCCGGAACCTGGATCCCGAAATCCGTCCAGGTCGTCACGTTCGGTACACTCCGCTGGCGCCGGGGAAACGCCGCCGCCATGACCGGCACGCCCGCGCGGAGAGCCAGTCGCGCCGCGCCGCCGGGCACCTGCGTCTCCTTGCCGAAAAAGGTCACCGCTACTCCCTCCCCGTGCGTCGGCCGGTCGACCACCACGGCCAGTACTCGGCCACGCTTTAGCGCCTTCAACATCGATGGTGCGCCGCTGCCGAGCGTTGCAATCTCCAGCCCCACCTTTCGCCGCGCTCCCAGGACCACTTCGTCCAGTCGCTCATCACCGAAGGTTTCGGCCACTGCTGTTGCCGGTATGCCTCGCGCCCCGGTCGCGCCCGCTCCCAGGTCCCAGTTGCCGAAATGCATGCACGTCGCGAGCACGCCGCCAGATTCCCCGACCTGTCGTTTCAACCGCTCGAAATGCTCGTCGCCGTCCACAAGGTCAAGAATTTCGCCCGCGCTCAGTGCCGGGAATCGCGCGAAGTCCACCAGGTAGCGGCAGTAGTTCTGCAGTGAACGGCGAGCTACTAGACGCACCTTTCGCTGCGGTACGTCCGGCCCCAGCACGACACGAAAGTTCCGCGTCGTGGCGCGCCGCCCCCGTGGCCAACAAAGGAACGCTACGGTTCCCGCGAATGAAGCGACTTCGTACGCAACGCGCAGCGGCATCTTTCGAAGCACCCAGGACGCCACTTGCCATAACCGATACGCCATTCACCAACCCCTAACCCATTCCGATGGTGCGCAACGGGCACCTGCCCAGTATCGTTGGAACTGTCCACGTTCGCCCAACGCGCCCCGGTGAGGAGCCTCGTTACCACCCAATGCCCTGGCCATTCTCGTCTCGCAGACGCTCCGAAGCACTGGATATGGCAGTCGGCCCCATATCGGCCGTCGCCCGTACCGATAGAGGGCGACGCCACCCGGAAAACGAAGATGCTGTTGGTCTCGCCGCCGCACCCGGCCGCAACGCCCTGCTGCTCGTGGTTGCCGATGGTGTTGGCGGGCTCAAGCATGGCGATGTGGCGAGCAAAGCCACTGTGGAAGCGGCCCGCGCCTCCATCGCCAACGAGAACACCGCTCCCGTCGACGACCTGCAAGCGGCGCTGATGGAGGTGAACGAGCGCCTCTTCAACGGAGGGCGCGAAGCCGGCGCCTCCCCTTCCGGTTCGACCGTGGTAGCCATGCTCATCGAGGAAGGCGTCGCAAGCGTGCTGCACGCGGGCGACTCCCGGGCCTACCTCTTTCGTGAAGGCGAGCTTCGCCTGCTCACCCGCGACCATAGCCTCGTCATGGAGCAGGTCGACCAGGGGCTTCTCACCGAAGAGCAGGCTGCAAATTCGCCGCGCCGCAACGTCATCACCCGTTGCATCGGAGTGGAACCAACCGTTGAACTGGCACACACCGAAGTGGGGCCGCTGCAGGCTGGTGACCGAGTGCTCCTCTGTTCCGATGGTCTGCACGGCGTTGTTACCAACGACGAGCTCTCGGAATCGCTAGCATCCGATGACGCGCTGGACACCATCGCCCGGCGCCTTATCGACCTCGCCAACAGCTACGGCGGTCCGGACAACATCTCCGTTGTCATCGCGCGGGTTGCCCAGGGTTCGGGCTGAAAAGCGCGCACACAAAGTACCGCAAGGTTTTGCAGGCGGTTTACACGTCCAAAGCTATTGCGCTGCGGATTCAGGTCGACTCTTAAGGTATGGAAATCGATGCCGACCCCGGTGCATCTGCGTTTTTGGTCGTTAGTGGGCGCTCCGCTCCCCTGGTCCTGAACGCGGTCGTGGTGGCCCAGGAGAACGGGAGACTGGTCCTAGACCTTGTCGAAAGTCCTCTGCCGGTGTCGCCCACCGAGACATCGGCGCGCATGGAAGTCACGGCGGACCGCCGCGGCCTCGCGCGCTACCCCACATGGATCGACGCTGTTGTTTACTCGCATGCGTTCCCGAACGGCCAGCCGGCAGTTATCACGGACCTCTCCGAAGTCGGCGCCTCCGTTGAAGTCGACGAGTGGGACAACGACCAGTTCTTCCGCCTCACCTTCGAAGTTCACGGCGAAGTGCTGCACATCGAATCCGAAGCCGTGCAACACGAGCCCACGTGGCGCGGTGTGCTGGTGCACACTCGCTTCGTCCTGCTCTCAACCGAGCAGAACCATGTCCTCGAAAACCTCGTCGACGCCCTCCGCAGCGTCTTCGGCGAAGCACAGGAAAGCCTCGCAGCCGACAGGCGTGGCGTTCTTCACGCATAGGCCCTTCGCCGAGCAATCCGAACCGCCCATTTCCACGTATCGACTGCTACCCGCATTTTGCGGGAAGGAGGTTGGCGACCGTGAAGGCCGTTTACACCACGTCGAACGAGTTTGGTAATGGCGAAGTGCGCTCCTGGGCTTCGCTCATCGACGACAACTGCCGCGAACAGGCAGAGCGCATCTCCCGCGTCCCGATCATGGATGGCTACCTGGCCTTGATGCCCGATGCCCACCATGGCTTCGGCCCGCCTGTTGGCTCGGCGATCAAAACGCTCGACGCCGTCATGCCGTATGCGGTCGGTGTCGACATTGGCTGCGGCATGATTGCGGTGCACACCAGTCTCACGCGCGAACGGCTGCGTGGCTCCGAACGCCAAATCCTGGGCAAGATTCGTGAGTACATCCCGTCGGGCGTCGGTGAGAACCACAAGTCCCCAACCCCGGCATCCGAGGAGTTCTTCGCGCGCGAAGGTGACGTCCCCGGCGGAAACCTTTCGAAGAAGGGCGCTACTTCCCTGAATGCGACCGCGAGGCTGCAGTTCGGCACCCTTGGCAGTGGCAATCACTTCGTCGAAGTCTGCGAAGACACCGCGGGTGGTGTCTGGCTGGTTCTCCATTCAGGGTCTCGCGGCGTGGGCAACCAGCTCGCCACGGCACACGTGAAGATCGCCCAACAAACCTGCGGCACGAAGCTGGAGTCGCCAGAATTCGCATTCGTCGAACGCGGTACCGATGAGTTCGAGGCCTACATCGCCGACATGCTCTGGTGCCAGAAGTACGCCTTCCACCAGCGCGAAGCGATGATGGCCGCCACCGAGCGTGCCGTCACCGAGGTGGTGGGCGACTTCGTGGTGCAGCAGGTGATCAACTGCCACCACAACTACGCCGAGGAGCTTGAACCGGGCCTCTGGCTCACGCGGAAGGGCGCTATCGACGCCTCCGCTGGCGCGATGGGCGTCATCCCGGGGTCAATGGGCGCCGCCACCTACATCGTGCGCGGCAAGGGCAACGTGGAGTCCTACAACACGTCTCCCCACGGTGCCGGCCGCCTGCTCGGGCGCAACGTCGCTCGCAAGTCGCTCGACATCGACGACTTCAAGCGGGCGATGGGCGACCGCGTGTGGTTGGACCGTGACGCGAAGGCGCTGCTCGACGAGGCCCCGAAGGCCTACAAGCCCATCGAAGTCGTCATCGCCGACAGCGCCGACCTCGTGGAACCGGTGACGGTGCTCAGCCAGTTCATCAACTACAAGGGCATCTGAGCCCCGACGGGCATAGTGCCGGCCGGGCTGAAGAGCCTGGCTGGTACCCCCGGCAGGATTCGAACCTGCGACCAATTGCTTAGAAGGCAACTGCTCTATCCCCTGAGCTACGGGGGCACACCTTAATCGTATTGCCTCTCGCCGAATCAAACGAGATTCGGCGAGAGAGATACGTGACAACCTACAGCTTCGCCACGGCCTCCGCGTTCGCGATGTATCCCCGGTTCCACGTCGGCGTCACCAGCAATTCGTTGATGCACACATGCGGCGGCAGTTCTGCCAGGAAGCGCACGATGCGCCCCATGTCCTCGGACTGCACCATCTTCGCGCGGTCCTCGGCGCTCACCGGCACGGGGCGCTGGTCGAGGATGGGCGTCGCCACTTCGCCCGGGCAAATCGCGCACGCCCGGATGCCGTAGATGCAGTTCTCCACGTTGATGCTTTCGTTGAAGGCATTCATCGCGTGCTTGGCTGCGGTGTAGGCGGGCCCGGTCACCGTGCTCACGCGCTTTCCCGCCATCGACGAGATGTTCAGGATCAGCCCGCCGCCTTGCTTTCGCATCAGCGGAATGACGGCCTTGCAGCAGTAGAACGCGCCGTTCAGGTCGATATCGATGACCCGGTCCCAGTCGTCATCGTCCAGGTTGTGCCAGTTGCGGTTGCGAATGTTGATGCCAGCGCTGTTCACCAGCACGTCGATGCGCCCGTGTTCCTTCTCGATTTCGCCGGCGACCCGGTAGACCGCAGCCCGGTCGGCTACGTCCAGCGACTTGATGACAGCCTTCCCACCGTCCGCTTCGATCGTCTTCGCCACTTCCTGCAGGGGCTCCATGCGGCGTCC
>CAZDZP010000049.1:0-13307 GCA_964509855.1 uncultured Anaerolineaceae bacterium
CGCCGCGGAGTTCGTGGATCACGATGTCGGAGTTGCGGAAGAGTTCGTGGATGCGCGGTTCGATATCGAGTTCGACAGAGAGCTTGCCCGCATTCAGCCAGTTTAAGAACGCGCTCTCGCCCTCCACCAACGGCGGCTCGCTGCGGAGCGGGTCCCCTGTTGGCGGCTCGATTTTCACCACCTGCGCGCCGAGGTCGCGCAAAAGTCTGCCCGTGTACGACCCGGCCACCCCGGTGTGTACTTCGAGCACAACGACATCTGAAAGGGCTCCCATAGCTACCGCTCCTGGCACGAACTGCGATGCGTTGGAGCATACGAGTCCGGCACGAAGAGGGAAGTAGCTGAGGACTTGAGCCCCATAGCGGGTGCTTCTCGTCTACAGCGGCAGGAATCCTCCGCGATGCGCCAGCGTCACCGCTTCAGTCCGCGACTCAGCGCCGAGCTTGGAGAGTATGGCACCGACGTGGAACTTCACGGTGTGATCGCTGATGCCCAGTCGTAGAGCGATGGCTTTGTTGGTCAACCCGTCGGCGAGCAGCTCCAGCACCTGGCGCTCGCGCTCGGTGAGGCCGTCGAGATCACCGAAACCGGAAGGTTCCGCGCCGCGTCCTGCAACCGCGGAGGCCGCGAGGATTGCCGGGTCAAACACGGAAAGCCCGAGCACGACGGAATTGATCGCCGCCGCGATTTCGGCTGCCGTGGCGTCCTTCAGCAAATGCGCGGAAGGCGTCCCGGCGAATGCCTCGGTCGCGGATGTCGCTGACGGCCACAGATACACAGCCGGGATGCCCGGGGCCTCGGCGGCGTCAAAGGTCAGGGCCGCCGGGTCTTCTACTTCAACAACGAACACGTCCACATCGCCGTCGAGCGGCGAATGGAGCGGGAGGTCGGCCACGACGCGAAAGCCTTCGGACGATTCCAGCAGAGCCCGCAACCCCGCCCGAGACGTGGGGTAGGCGGCGATCACTGCCACCCGCACTTCCCGTTGGCCGGCGAGATCGATTTCGAGCGACATTGCAGTCATCGTAGCCACCCCGGCTGCCTGCTGCGCGGACGGCGACCCGGGAACCTCCTTGAAGAGGCTCCCGGCGCCAGCGCGAGGAAGGGCAGCGCGAACTGGCGAGCGGCTCAATTCCGCTCCCCGATGGTGATGGTGACTTCGACTGGAGCGCCTCCACGCAGCACCTTCGCCTGTACGGCCACGCCCACCCGCTCGGGCCCCAGCTCGTCCTGCAGGTCTTCCGTGCCTTCGATGGTGGCCCCGGCGAGTCCGACGAGGATGTCGCCAACGAGCACGCCGCCGGTGTCGGCGGGACTTGCGGGCTCGATGCCGGAGACGAGCAGGCCCGACTCTTGTTCCGAAGCCGCGGCGAAGGCAGCGGAAAGCTCCACGCGCTGAGTGCTGATGCCGAGGTAGGCGCGCTTCACCTTGCCGCCTGCGAGCAAGGCCTCAACGATCGGGGTCAGCGCGTGCGCCGGAATGGTGAGACCGCCGCCGCGGCCCAGCATGGAGCTGTTCATGCCGAGGACCGAGCCATCGGCGGCCACCAGAGGCCCGCCGGAAAAGCCGGGGAACATGGTGGTGTCGGTGCGGATATAGCCCTTCACGGGTTGCCCGCGGAAGGTGCGCCACTTGCCGCCAATCGCGCTCACGACGCCGAGCGAAGCCTGGTGCCCCGCGTTGGAAACGCGGCCGACGGCGAGGACGAGTTGCCCCACGCGCGCCGTCCCTTCTGCGGCAAAGGACGCAGGACTCAACCCGCCTTCTACCTTCAGGACAGCGATGTCGCTCCCGGGGTCGCGCCCGGCAACCGTGGCCTGCAGTTCGTCACCTGAAGGAAGGGTGATGGAGACGTCGTCGTCGCGTTCGACCACGTGATTGGCGGTGACGATGGCCGTTTCGGACCAGGCGATACCTGTTGCGGGAAGCCGGCGGCGTGCGCTCACCACTACGGTGGATTGTGCTGCGCTGTCGGCGGCGTCGGCTAGAGCGTTGGAAAAGTCGTTCAGTGCGTCGCTCAAACTGGTACTCCTGTCGAACTCGTCGCTCCGTTGGAGCGGAATGTGACTACAGGATGCGGTTGCAAGCCCGGGGAGGGATCAGCAATGCGGGGAGGAGCCGCACTACCCGCCCGGGCAGGTGGTCCTTCGCTCGTTGCGAACGATCGGCAGATCGGTACAATCCCGCCATTCGGCTGGACGAGCGGCCAGTACTGATCGACAAGGACGGCAACACATGCGTTTCGGGATCTTCTACGAGCACCAGTACCCTCGCCCATGGCCGGAAGGCGGCGAGCAGAAACTCTTCCAGGACGCGCTCGACCAGGTGGAGCTGGCAGACAAACTCGGCATCGACCACGCGTGGGAAGTCGAGCACCACTTCCTTGAGGAGTACTCTCACTCCTCGGCTCCTGAGGTCTTCCTTGCGGCAGCCAGCCAGCGCACGAAGAACATCCGGTTGGGCCACGGCATCGTGCTACTCCCGCCGAAGTACAACCACCCCGCCCGCGTAGCCGAGCGCATCGCCACGCTGGACCTCGTCTCCAATGGGCGCGTGGAGTTCGGGACGGGCGAATCGGCGTCGCGGGCCGAACTCGAAGGCTTCGAGATCGACCCGGCCGACCGCCGTTCCATGTGGAAGGAAGTGCTGGAGCAGGTCGCGAACATGCTCGCGCTGGACCCTTATCCCGGATTTAAGGGCGAGCACTTCAGCATGCCCATGCGCAACATCGTTCCCAAGCCCGTGCAGAAGCCGCACCCGCCGCTGTGGGTCGCCTGTTCGAACCGCGAGACCATCCACCTCGCCGCCCAGCTTGGCATCGGCGCGCTCACCTTCGCCTTCGTCGACCCTGAAGAAGCGAAGAAGTGGGTCGCCGACTACTACGAAACCTTCAAGAACGAGTGCGTGCCGATCGGCCACGCCGTGAACCCGAACGTGGCCATGGTGACGAACTTCAGCGTGCACCCGGACCATGACGAAGCGGAGCGGCGCGGATTGGATGGCTTCCGGTTCTTCCAGTTCGCGTTGGGGCACCACTACGCCTTCGGTCAGCACACACCGGGCCGCACCGATGTGTGGGCGATGTACGAGAAGGTGAAAAATGCCATGGGACGCGAGGGGATGGCCGAGGCGGGCTTCGGCAACGCCACCTATGGCATCGGTACCCCGGACGAGCTGGCGGCCCACCTGCGCCGTTTCGCCGAGGCCAACGTGGACCAGACCGTGTTCATCCAGCAGGGCGGCAAGAACCAGCACGAGCACATCTGCGAAGCGCTCGATCTCTTCGCGAGCGACGTGATGCCGGAGTTCAAGGAGAAGGAGGACCTGCGCGTCCAGCAGAAGAACGAGGAACTCGCGCCGTACGTCGAACTCGCCTTCAAGCGAAAGCAGGTGCTCCGCGAAATGACCGACGACGAGATCCAGTCCTACCCGGCCTACGGCTTCGCCATCAACGAAGAGGACATCGAATCGCTACCGGAGGTGCAGCAACAGCGCATCAAGCGCATGCGGCAGCTCCGGGAGGTGGTTGCGAGCGTGAAGTAGACCGGTGCGTCTTTCGAACACCAGGAGAGCCCCGATCGCCGGGGCTCTCCTTCGTCTGGGGGATGCAGAAACGGCCGATATTCGTCAAAGTACTCCGATTGTGTCGCTGACATACCCGGCAGCTAGCACAAGGAGGACAGCATGACGCTCACCATTCGCCCCATCACCGAAGACGAGTTCCCGGCCTTCGTGGAGGCGGACTCCCACGGCTTCGGCTATACGGTCGACCCTGACGAACTTCCGAGACTGCGCAAGCATCTCGAACTGGACCGCACGCTCGCCGTGTTCGACGGCGAAGAAATCGTCGGGACAACGGCCGTGTTCTCGTTCGACATGACCATCCCGGGTGGAACCATCCCCACCGGTGGCGTGACGTGGGTGGCGGTGAAGCCGACCCACCGTCGGCGCGGCGTGCTCACGATGATGATGCGCCGGCAACTCCAGGACATCGCCGAACGCGGCGAGCCCATCGCGGCGCTCTTCGCTTCGGAGAGCATCATCTACGGGCGATTCGGCTACGGGTTGGCCTCCCAGTCTTCCATGGCGACCATCGAGCGCACCTACGGAAACTTCCTCCACGACGTCCCCTCACCGGGCCGGGTGAGCATCGTCACCCCGGAAGAGGCGCTGGCGAAGTGGCCAGCTTGCTACGAACGCGCGCGCTCGCGGCGCCCCGGGATGATCAACCGCTCCGAGGCCTTTTGGGATACGCGGCACATCAACGGGCGGCCCGTGAAGGGGAGCAAGAAACGCGTCCTTGCGCAGTACGTGGAGGACGGAGAGGTTCGCGGCTTCACGCGCTACGAGTGGAGCGAACTCGACGGCGAGGACTGGCTGCCCGACGGCACGCTCGAAGTGAAAGACCTCATCGCGGAGACCCCGGCCGCCTACAACGCGCTCTGGAAACTCATCTTCGGTACGGACCTTGCGAAGACCATCAAGGCGCCCATGCGCCCAATCGACGACCCGCTGTACTACGCGCTCGCCGACCCACGGCGGTTGCAACGGCGATCGATAGATTCGCTGTGGGTGCGCATGGTCGACGTCCGGAAAGCGCTCGAAGCCCGGAGCTACAAGGTCGGCGGCGGCGTCACGCTATCCGTGAACGACGACTTCCTGCCGGATCAATCCAGCAAGTACCGTCTGGATGTGACCCCCGAAGGCTCCGCCTGCGAACGCACGACCGGACAGGCCGACATCGAACTCCACTCCCGCGACCTGGGGGCCGTCTACCTCGGCAGCACACGCTTGCTCGCTCTGGCGCAGGCGGGCCGAGTGAAGGGAAACCAGGACGCAATTGAGATGGCCGACGCCATGTTCGCCTGGCCGGTACAGGCCTGGTGCGCAGAGGTGTTCTAGAAACTCTACTCAGGCTGCGAAACGAACAATCTCGACTTCGACGTTCCGGGCGGCAGCGTCGCCGGCACGGGCCATGACGCGATCCGCTGTGGCATCGTCGAGGTAGTATTCGGCGCACTCTTCGCACACGAGTGCTGGCACATCGCGAATGATCACAACGGTGGTCTCTCTCTCAAGCGTTACCGTGGTCGAACCGGCAACCAATCGACCACGTTTGCAGATGCTGCAATTCATGGCGTGCGCCTCCTCGTAAATGTGTCATCCCAAAGCCCGGGATCCGGCCGATAGACCGTAATGACGTAACAGCGCGATTCGGCGTCACACGCAGCAACGACATGTATCGGTTCATCAGCCTCAAAGCAACTTGCTCGGATAGGGCTTGTCATCCGGATAGTCCTCAACAACGATTCCTTCCGACAGTACTGCACGGACAGCAGCCATGCTGAAGCCGCGAGCGAACATGCGCTGCATCGCGTGGCGGCTCAGGAACAGCGTTTCCCAATCCATCAGCCCGCCAACCGCGCCCGCAGTGACGGGTCTGCTTCGAGCAGCTTCTGGCCTCGCTTCACCACCACGCTCAGCGTGGAGCGGTCGCGGCCGCCGAGCTCTTCGCCCACGCGAGTGAGCGAAAGGCCGCGTGCCTTCAGTGCCGCCGCCGCGACTGCGCGAGCCTTCAAGGCATCGGCGCGGCGCGTGCGGCCGCGAATTTCGTCCACGGTAGCGCCATAGTGCGCGGCGACGGCGCAGATTATGTCGGCAGCGCTCGTCTCGCGAGTCGTGTGACCGAGCACGATCAGCTTCGCCAGCGCGAGGTCGAGGTTGGCCATATCAAGGGACTCATCGCGCTGCAACGCCACCGCCGTCGACACAGCCCCTTTGATGATTCGTACGGGCACATCGCCCAGCGCCACGATGCGTTCGATGGCCCACGCCGGGAGCGATGCCCGCAGGTTGCGGGCCACACACTCCACGAATCCACGGCGCTCGGGCGACTGGAAGGGCAGGATGTTGGCGACCACTCCCGCCGCGAACCGCGTGCGCAGCCGGTCGGGCAGGTCGAGTTCGACGGGGTGTACTTCGCCGGCGACGACGATGTGACCCCCGGCGTTGAGGACGCTATCGACCGTGTGGACCAGCACTTCCTGTGTGCGCACCTTGCCGGCGAACTCTTGAAGGTCGTCGATGATGAGCAGGTTCACGCCGCGCATGCGCTGGTGGAAGGCGTCGACGTCTTGCGCTTTGAGGGCGCGCTGAAAGCCCGAGGTGAAGTCTTCGGCGCTGAGGCAGGCGGTTGTGAGACCCGCCTGTGCGGCGCGCATCGCCAGCCCGTGGAGCAGGTGTGTCTTGCCCAACCCCGGGGCGCCCCAGACCGCGACCGACTCCGGGGGGTCGACGCCTTCGATGAGCGAGAGACACGCCGAAATTGCCAGCCGATTGCCAGAAGCCGGGAGGTACGCGTCGAGCGAGAATCGCCGATTGACCGTCCCCAGCACTACGCCGCCCGCGGGGGGCGAAGCATCCATGGAAATCTCGCCGTCGTGGACTCCGCTCGGGCCAGCGGCGTTCCCTCCGCCCTCGAGTCCCGCGGCAACGAAGGCGACGTCGATTTCTTCGCCCGTGATGGCGAGGAGCGCCATGCGCGCGCTCTGGCGGATGGAATCGTTCAGCATGCCGAGGTGAAGCGCGTGGGGTGTCTCCACCTGCAGACAGCCATCGTCGAATCGCACCGCACGGGTTGGTACCACGAAGGTTTCGAAATTGGCCCGGGTAATGTCCACCTGCAACCGGCCGATGACGGCCTGCCAGGTACGCGCAATTTCGCGATTGTTGGACATGCAGAGGCCAGGCATGCGACGGCAAACCCCCAAAAAAATCTCGTTCGGTAGCAGGCTTTCGTAGCGAGCCAGGCCGGGGAGGGACCCCGGTACCGACGGTGTGCCGAGTGACCGCCACGGCGACAACCAACGGTTAACGTTCCCGGTACGTTAGTCACCAAAGGGGGCTGCGACAACGGGTTTTTGTGAGGATTTCGCACCGCAGCCGTAAGGATTCACCGCCGAAAACGCTTATGTGTCAGGTTGTATTCAAGGCCGATCCAGCGGGGCGATCGACCCGGCTACCACTCGATCCAGCCCTGGAATCCACTACACCTTGACGTGCGCGTTAGCCCAGTTAGACTGGATGCCGATGACCGACGCCAACGCCTCCGAGGTGTATCTGCAGATTGGTGAGGCGGCCGAACGGCTCGGCCTCACGCAGCGCACTCTCCGCTACTACGAAGAAAAAGGGCTCCTGAAGCCCCCGTCGCGCATGGACGGCGGCTTCCGTTTGTATTCGCCGGAAGACCTGGAGCGCGTGGAGCGCATCAAGCAACTCAAGGAATTGCTCGGCTTCTCATTAGCGGACATCCGCGACCTGATGGATTCCGAAGACATCCGGATGCAAATCCGCGCCGAATGGCGCAAGGATGCCGACGCCCACGAAAAGGCCGGGCAGATGCGCAGGGCGCGTGAAGCGACCATCCACCAGATCCGCATTCTCGACACGAAGATGGCGCAGATGGCGGAGATGCGCGACGAGCTGGTTGGCAAGCTCGAACGCTACGATGCCTGGTTTCGAGAGCATGCCCTTGCGGTGGAACCAGTCGAGGCGGCGAGCAGCTGAACAGGGTCGCCATGCTCGTTGCAGCATATCGCTCGATTTCCGCGTAGACTGGGTTTGGTGGAACAGTACTCAACATTGGACACGCTCGGCCGGCCGCTTCGCGACCTGCGCATTTCGGTAACAGATCGCTGCAACTTCCGCTGCACCTATTGCATGCCACGCGAAGTCTTCGGCCCCGGCTACCAGTTTCTCAATCGCAGCGAGATTCTGACGTATGAAGAAATCACCAGGCTCGCGACTGTTTTCGTGCAGCACGGGGTTGAGAAGATCCGCATCACCGGTGGCGAGCCACTCGTCCGTGCCAACCTGGAGCGCCTGATTGCCCAGCTTGCCGCGATACCCGGCCTCCTTGACCTCACCCTCACAACCAACGGTTCATTGCTGAGAGCGCAAGCTCAGCGCCTCGCGGAGGCGGGCCTGCGCCGCATCACGGTCAGCCTTGACGCGCTCGATGACGCCACCTTCATGGCGATGAACGACGCGGGAGTCAGCGCAGCGACGGTGCTGGATGGCATCGAGGCTGCGCGCGAAGCCGGTCTTAGCCCGATCAAGGTGAACGCGGTCATCAAGCGGGGCCAGAACGAACACAGCATCGTTGACCTGGCCCGCCATTTCCACGGCACCGGGCACATCGTTCGCTTCATCGAATTCATGGACGTGGGGAACTCAAACGGGTGGAAACTCGACCACG
This sequence comes from uncultured Anaerolineaceae bacterium, assembly GCA_964509855.1. GTDB lineage: Bacteria > Chloroflexota > Dehalococcoidia > Tepidiformales > Tepidiformaceae > CAZDZP01. The sequence goes on from CAZDZP010000049.1 coordinate 8,259, forward strand.
TGGTGCCCGCCAGAGAAATCGTTGACCGAATCGATGCAGTGCTCCCGCTGGAGCCGGCCGAACGAAACTATCGCGGCGAAGTCGCCCAGCGTTGGCGCTACAAGGACGGTGGTGGCGAAATCGGCATTATTTCGTCGATATCGCAGCCGTTCTGCGGTGACTGCACGCGAGCCCGGCTCTCGCCCGAAGGTGAACTCTTCACGTGCCTTTTTGGCTCACGCGGGCATGACTTCCGCTCGCCACTTCGCAACGGCTCCAGCGACGAAGAGCTCAGCGACTTCCTCGGGCGGGTGTGGCGCAAACGTGACGACCGCTATTCGGAGCTACGCTCCGCGGCGACCACCGGCCTGCCACGGGTCGAGATGTCACACATCGGCGGCTAGGCAGCCGCATCATTCACGAAGCCCCGGAACGGTTAGTCGTCGTGGCCGATAGGCACGATGAGCAGCGGACAGGTCACGGCATGCAGAACGCGGTCGGTCGTGCTCCCGAGCGTTAGCCGGTGCGCCAGGCCCTTGCCTCGTGACGTGAGCACCAGGAAGCCAGCGTTGAACTGCTTTGCGGCCTCCTCGATGGCGACGGCAGGAGCACCCTGGACAACAAGCTTCTTCTCGCCGGGCTGAGCTATCTCATCGAGGTATTCCTTCGCCGCGGCTTCGAAGCTCGAAAGTACATCAGCGGAGTAGTAGGAGAATTCGACGCCCACAGGCGGTGGGATGCTATAGGCGCGGAGCAGGTAGACCTCCTGGCCGAGCAATTGCGCGATCTCGCGCCCCAGGTCCAGCCCGACCTCGGCTTCGGGGGAACCGTCCAGCGCGATGATAGCGGGCCCGGTGCCGGGCAACGGCGTCGCTTCCCTACCAGGAATGGCCAACACTGGCGAGGTGGAAGCGCGACAAACCTTGTCGGCGACGGAGCCAATGAAGGTCGCGTGGAACCCGCCACGCCCATGCGTGGCGATAATGGTGAGGCGCGCGGACATCTCCATCTGGTAGCGCAGGATGGACTCGGCGGCGCCACCCACAGCCACGTGGCTCACGACATTCTTAATCCCATGTTCTTGTGCCTGGTGTGCGGCGTAGGGTTCGAACGCTGATTTCGCTGACTCGAAATCATCGGCGTCCTTCGCAATGTCGGATTCAACGACGTGGAGTAGGTGAACCGGGCAGTCCCCAAAGAGCGAGGCCAGGCGGGCGGCGTGGGGAAGGGCGTTTTCAGCGGTCTTTGAACCGTCGAGCGGGACGATGATTGGCGCCTTGGAATCAGTCATTGCGCGTCGGGGACCTCGCTGGGGAAGTTGTGTTGAGGCATCTTGGCTGCCGCGCACCTTAGACGGGAGGGGCGAAGGGGACCAATAACCGGGAATTCATGGACTATTCCGCGTACTTGTGAGCGTCGCGGCGGATCGCAAAGGCGGCTGCCTCCACGCGCCGGCTCATTCCCAGCTTGGCGAGAATGTCGCTCACGTGATGCTTCACCGTTTTTTCGGAAAGGTAGAGCTGCGCACCAATTTCCCGGTTCGTCATGCCCTCAGCGATGAGGTCGAGGATCTTCAGTTCGCGCTCGTTGAGCTCCGACGCAATGCGGTCTTCTTCGGTAACGATGTTCCCGCGCCGTATCTGCTCGATGACGCTGGCGGCGCTCTGCGGGTCGAGCGTCGAGCCGCCGCGGCCGACGGTGCGCATCGCTTCCACCAACTGCTGCGTGCGCACTTCCTTCAGCATGAAGCCACCCGCGCCCGCGAGGATAGAAGACATCACGGCGCGCTCGTCGCTGTAGGAAGTCAACATCATCACGTTCACGGCGCTATTGGTGGCGCGAATCTCTCGGCACGCCTCAATGCCGTCAATGTCGCCGGGCATGCGAATGTCCATCACGACGAGATCTGGCTTCAACCGTTCCGCTTCGCGAATGGCGTCGGCTCCGTTTGCAGCTTCGCCAACAACGCTGAAATCAGCCTGGGCACGCAGGGCGCTCTTGATGCCTTCGCGAACCAGGTCATGGTCGTCGCAAAGCAATACGTGGATGGTGTCCGTCACTGGTTGCTCCTTGGTACGGTCACGCGGACCGTTGTTCCCATCCCGGGAATCCCCAGGACCAGTAGTTCGCCGCCGAGCCGGGTGGCCCGTGTGCGCATGGTAATGGTGCCGAAGCCCGTGCGCGCGGAAGAAACGTCGAAGCCTTTTCCGTTGTCCTGCACGGTGAGCGTGGTTGTTGACGCATCCTGTCGCAAATCGATGGCGATTTTCGCGGGTTCGCCATGGCGTATCGCGTTGCTCAGTGCTTCCCGCGCGATGTAGATCAGGTCTTCCGCCTGGCGCGCCGAAACTTCTTGCAGGGCAGCCGCCGTGATGTTGACCACCGTGGTCACGCCTTCGGGCACAAGCTCGCGGACCACGAAGGGAAGGTCGCGTCCCAGTTCGGGTTGCGCCGCCGGCGTCTTCGCCTCCAGCGCGGAAATGTAGCTGCGAATATCGCGGATGATCTCGTTGATTCGGTCGATCGCCAGCCCAAGCTCTTCGCGCACGTCATCCGTCAGATTCTCGCGCTGCGACAGCACGTCGCATTCGAGCCCGAGCGCATAGAGCGACTGGATGGTGCCGTCATGCAAGTCGTGGGCGATGCGCTCGCGCTCTTCCAACAGCGAGAGGCGGCCCTGTCGTTCCCGCGCGAGCGCGTTCGCCACCGACGCTGCCGCCTGCAAACCCAGTAGAGCCACGGATAGTTCGTCTTCCTCCGTGAACTCTGGGGACCCATCGAGCCGGGTGATGTACAGCGACCCGATAGTCGTGCCTGCCACTCGCAGCGGGATCCCAAGGAAGCGTTGCATTTCCGGGTGACCTTCGGGCCAGCCAGTAAACGACACGTGTTCGCGTAGTTCCGCGAGTCGAATGGGGAACTCGTGCCGGCTCAGCTCGCCAAGCAACCCGCGACCGGTCGGTGGGTCGCCCATCTTGCGGGCGAGTTCCTCGCTGAAGCCGTCGTAGACGAAGCGTTCGAGTCCACCCTGGGCGGAAAAGATGGAGATAGCCGCATAGTCGGCCGTGATCACGGTTCGTGCGCGAACAGCCAATGCGTGAAGCACATGGCCCAAGTCAGCGTTGGCAGCGAGTACTTCACTGGTGGCGACCATCTGCTCGATGTAGGCAGTGATGCCACTCGAGGAGCGTTCTTCCATCGAACTCATTGCCCCCATCTTAACCTTTTGCGCTGGCACGGAGAAAACATTCCGCCAAGACGGTAGCGCCCCGTGCCGTTCGACCCTGCTTTCTGCACCGAGTGACCGTGGCTCTGCGCACGTGGGCGCGAGACATTGGCAGGATGCACCTCGAACCGATACTCCACGTGTTAACTCACGATGTGCGTCTCGGCCGGGCACTGGTAGACCTTTGCCGCAGGGTAGAGGGATTGCATATTGGGGGCATCCGGCCCATTGATGCATTCGCGCCGGGGGAGTCCTCGCTTGTGCTCAGCCCAACGCCCGAATGCACCACCGGCATTTGCGAACAGATCGTGCGCGCGGGAGCGAAGGTGATTGTCCTGGCGCCGATTCCGCGTGACAACGAACGACTTGCCTACATCGGCGCTGGGGCGCATGCCTATCTGCCGATGGAGCTTCGCAGCAACACGCTGCTTACGACCGTTCACGAGGCAAGCGACGCGATGCGCGAACTAGCCCGCTCCGGCGGAACGTACCTGCGCTAGACCTTCTCGACCTGCAGGAAGTCCAGTTCCACCGGCGTCTCGCGGCCGAGCATGCTCACGAGCACTCGGACCTTGCCCTTTTCCGTGTTGATCTCTTCCACGCTGCCCACCAGGTCTTCGAAGGGACCGTCGCTAATGCGAACGTTCTGTCCGACCTGGAATCCAACGCGAACGCGGGGCGCTTCCATGCGCATGGCGCGAAGGATGTGGCTGACCTCGTCCTGCGAAAGCGGCACGGGACGCGTGCCGGAACTCACGAAACCGGTGACGCCGGATGTATTGCGGATCAGGTGCCAGGCCTCGTCTGAAGCCGGGTCGCCTTCCTTGAGTTCGATCGTCTGAACGAGCACATAGCCGGGGTAGAGCTTGCGCTTCACCGTGCGGCGCTGGCCATCGCGAATCTCGATTTCGTCTTCGGTGGGGACGACCACGTTGAAGACCTTTTCCTTCGCATCCATCTGTTCAACGGTGGACTTGATGGCGTTGCGTACCTTGTTTTCGTGCCCACTGTACGTGTGCAGGAAATACCAGCGGCGCCCCTCCGCGTTGATTTCCTCATCTGGCAGTTGTTCCTGCTCGGCGAGGTCCTCTTCCTTCTTCCGGCGCCGCGCACGCGGCTGCTCTTCTACTTTGGTGCGTTCTTCAGCGGTGTCCGATTCATTCGTCATAGTTAATCAAAGAAGAAGCGTTCGATGAGCCAGCCAAAGGCCAGATCGAAGGTGCCGAGAATGATGCCCATGATAATGGCGACTACGGCGACCACGAACGTGAGATAGCGGGTTTCCCCGGCAGTGGGCCAGGTGACCTTGCGAAGTTCGGCAATCACGTCGCCAACGGCGCGCGGCTGGAACCTCGAAAAGAAGCTGAACGGGTTGCGGCGCCGCTGCGGTGCGCGAGCGGGAGCAGAAGGGAGCACGGGCGCCGAGCCTCCGCGCCGCTCGTCAGCCGAACGGGCCACGGGCGGGGCAGCAGCCGGACCATTCGGTGCAGACCGCTGGTTGCTCGCTCGGCGGCGGGGGGTCTTGGCCATGAGCTGTTACCGCGTCTCCCGGAACATGACGTGCTTACGCAGCTGCGGGTGATACTTCTTCACCTCGAGCCGGTCCGGGTCGTTACGCCGGTTCTTCGTGGTTGTGTACCGGAACTTGGGGCCTTCGGTGGCCTGCAAGTGGATGATAATCCGGTCTCCCTTGGCTTTCGCCATGGCTGTGCCTCCCTTGGTGGCGCGTTCGCCACCAACTCTCTGGTGTTATTCGGTGACCTTGATGACGACGCCGGCGCCGACGGTGCGGCCGCCTTCGCGAATCGCGAATCGCAGTCCTTCTTCGATGGCCACAGGCTGGA
>CAZDZP010000050.1:0-13189 GCA_964509855.1 uncultured Anaerolineaceae bacterium
CCTTGGAGTATATCACCGGCCCGCGAGGTGGGGCACGGCCCACCCAAACAACAGCGCGAAACCGGCTGCCAGCCCGACCCACGTCTTCCAATGCCCGGGCCAGATGACGCTGCCGATGAGCGCCGGAAGGGCCCCGATAGTCACCATCGCCAGCGTAAAGGACATGCTCGGCGATCCCAGCCCGCTGGCGCTGTCTTCGAAGCCACCCACGCGATAGGCCGACCCGATCACCAAACCAATCATCGTCCACACAATCGATGCGCCGACGAAGAAGGGAATGGCGATGAGCGACCGCGAAACCTGCGGGTCGAACACGGAGCTCAGGAACGTCGCTTCCTTGTCCCGCACGAGTATCACGACAACCGCGACCGTCGTCAGGACTCCCATCGCATAGCCTGCCGCCCACCCGGCAATCACCGCCTCCACAACGACCTCGCGGTCGCAGTGAGGATGACCTGGCATTCGATCGCCGCAGCTGCGGACGCTAGCTCCTTCGCGCGTGCCGGCTCGCCAATCCAGAAGAGGGTAGGGCCCGCCCCCGCGAGTCTGACCTTTTCACCCCCAACGGCTTCGATCTCGTCCTTCAACCCGCCGAGTCCCGGGAATGACTCAAGCGCGACTCGCTCGAATCCGTTGTGTGTGTCGGCGACGGTTAGGCGGGTCGGGTGCCGCCCAATCAGCGCCTCCGATTGCTCGCCACTATCGAAGGGCTGCCCGGCGAGGCTTGCGAACAGGGTCGCCGTCTTTCGCTCCAGCGTCTCGTTGGGCACGAAGAGCACAACTCCATGCTCTTCGAGTTCGGGAAGGGGTTGCACGACATCGCCGCGGCCCGTCACCAGCGCAGTGCCCCCGGTCAAGAAAAACGCCTCGTCGCTCCCGACGGCGTTGGCCGACTCCAATAGTGCCTCATCACCGGTCCCCGGCCACAGGCGTTGGAGGAGTCGCAGCGTCGTGGCCGCGTCCGACGCGCCACCACCCAACCCGCCGGCCGGGGGTATCCGCTTGGTGAGCGTGATGCGCAGGCGATCGGTCCCGTGGCCTGTCCGTCTTCCAAGTTCACGCGCTGCCTTCCACGCGAGGTTCGACGCATCGGTTGGAACGCCCTCGGCGAACGGCCCCTCAACCACCACGCCCGGCGCGCCCCCTGAACGGATGGTCACGAGGTCTGCAAGTTCGAGCGTTTGCATCACCGTGCGCAACTCGTGGTAGCCATCGACACGCTTGCCGAGGATGTCGAGCACGAGGTTGATTTTCGCCGGTGCGGGTGCGCTCAACTCATCCAAGGCCGGCCATCCGATCGCTGACGGCCATCAGCCGCAACCAATTGTCGATGCTCAGCCTTTCGGGGCGCAGCGTTGGGTCGATGTTCGCTTCAGCCAGTGCCGCTAGAGCCGTCTCTGGCGCGAGCCACGAACCGCGGGAGAGTGAGTTGTGCACCTGTTTACGCGGGTTCTTGAACGTTGAGCCCACGAGCTTGAAAAAGCGCGGCGTCTCCTCGGGCGTTATCAGTGGAGTCGTTCGTGGCGTAATGCGCAGCACCGTCGACGTGACCTTCGGCGGCGGATCGAAAGCCGCCGGCGGTACGTTGAACAGCAATTCGGTGGTGGCATAAACCTGGATCGAAATCCCAAGAAGCGAGAAGTTCCCGTCGGCCACGGCCATCTCCCGCGCAACCTCCCGTTGCACCATCACGACCATGCTCCGGGGTCGCGGAGGCGCTTCGAGAAAGCGTCGAACGATCGGGTTGGCCGCAAAGTACGGAAGATTCCCAACGACGTGATACGGCGTCCCGGGTGGAACGATTTCGTTCACGTCGTAGTCGCGCGCGTCACCGTGGAGCACGCGAAAGTTGGGGGCATTGGCAAACCGCTGTTCGAGGTGGGCGATCATGCGTTCGTCCAGTTCCAGGGCCAGCAGCCGTTCGAAGCGGTCGAGGAGATGGGCAGTCAGCTCGCCCGTGCCCGGACCGATCTCGACTACAGTCTCACCCGCTTCGGCCGGAACTGAACCGGCGATGCGCTCCAGTACATCCTGGTCGTGCAAGAAATGCTGGCCCAGCGACTTCTTAGCGGGAGGAGAGTAACGCGGCATGAAGTTTCGCCGGCCCGGGATTCGGGGATTGTTCACTCGATGATGTAGATGTCGACGTAGTTTGCGCCCCACGGGTTGACCGCGGATTCGGGGAACCCAAGGTCCACGTGCCAGCCGCGAACGCCCCCGCCAACGTCGGCCGCCAGGCACGTTCCGTAGCCGGGAATGTACATCAGCGTCCCCATCGGAATGTATGCGGGATCCGTGGCACAGATGCCCTTCTCCAGCCACGCGCCTGTCGCCGTGTAGCCGTACCAGGGGTCGTCACGAGTCTTGCCACCGTGCGAGGCGTTGTACCACGTTGTGAACGCCGTCACCTTGTCCCTGTACGTGCCGCTGAATGCCGCGTCGCTCACCGGGCTTGTCGCCGCCGGCGGAGAAGCTGGCTGTACTGCCGTTGGCTGGCTCCTGCGGGCCGTTCCGGAGATATGCCGGGTGGGCGTGGCCTCGCGTACCACGGTGACATCGCCGGGGATGGCAGTTCGGCTCACAAGTTCGCCATTACGGTAGGTCGCCTCGTAGCCAACGGAACGAAGTCCTGGCATCCCTTCCACAACCCGCACCTTTCCGGTTGGGAGGGAGGGGTCCGATTCATATACCACGGGGGAAGGAATCGATTCCTCCAGGTGCTCGGTAAGCACTTGCGTCAGTCCAATCGTGACAACGAGCCCTTCCTCCAACGGAGTAGAGACCGCAGGCGAAATGATGTCGCCGGGGCCTGGTTCGATGCCGAGGACCGCCAGGAGTTCGCCAACGCTCGTGGCCAGCGTGTACATGGTGCGCGAATTGCCATTCAGCAGCACCGATACCGAACTAGCCTGTGCCACTTCGATGACGAGGCCATCCGACACCACCGTGTTCAGCGCGGGACTGACGAGGTCGACTTCGCGTACGAGGATGCCAAGGCCCTCGAGCACTTCGTCGACGGTAGAGCCGGTCGTTCGCGTTTCGATGAGGCTGCCGTCGATGGAGACATGAACAGGGCGGGCGCGAACGATTTCGATCTGGGGAGCGCTCGCCCCGGCTACGCGCCCCGATGAAAGCGACACGAGCGTATCCGGGCCCGAATTCAGGGGGCCACGGCTGGTGGTGAGTTTGCCGTCGACGAACACCTGGTCGCCGTCGAGCACTTCGACGCCAGCTGCGGCGAGTGCGCCAGCAACCGTGGACGCATGCGTTTCCAGCACCATGCTCGTGCCGTCCACTTCGATTTCGACAGCGCGGGCGCGGTGAACGGCAACGCTCGACTGCTTTTCGCCCTTGGCAACCACCACGCGGTCGCCCGGCCCAAGGTCGACTTTGGCCGCGTCAAGAGCGTCGGAGGGGGTATCGAAGGTGGTGCGAACATGGACGGCCCGCCCATCGTTCACTACCAGCACCTCGGAGACCGGGAAGAGCCGGAAAGTTACGAGCGCGAGCAAGCCAACGACCACGATGGCCGCGACGTGCTGTCGACCGCGGAACGACCCGGGATGAAACCCATGGTGCGTATCCGCCCCGGTGCGGTTGTGAATGAGGTGTCCGCGCGGACGCGGGTTCCTCAGGGCTTGCGCCAAACCTGCTCCTCTTGTCGCTTGCGCCGCGGGCGAGGAATGCGGGCAAAACTTCTCTTCATGGCTGTGCACCTGTTTTCGAACGGTTTTCCAAGCTTGCCGACATGACCCAAGCTCCGGCTCGGTTTACTGCGGCACCCAGAGCGTTCCACTTATGGCTGCTTCCTTCCGGACCTGACCAGGTTCGTGGCGCCCTGCCGCGCAGGACCGAACCGTCAACGCTGTGATCATGGAGCAGTCCCCGAAAGAACAGCCCTCCAACAGGAATTCAACCCCGCTAGAGCGGATTGCGGGTACAGGGCACCGCTAGCTCCCCGTCTAGCACAGCCATACCTAACGGTACGCAACACACTGTTCGGGGGTCAATACGGTGCTTCACTCCACTTCTTCGCGCTTTGGTTAGGCCCGGATGACCATGAGTGGCGTCCCCGCGTTCACACGCGCGCCTGCTTCAACCAAAACGGATTCAACAACGCCAGCTGCGGGCGCCCGCAGTTCATTGTTCATCTTCATGGATTCGATGACCAACGCGACATCTCCAGTTTCCACCTGGTCGCCGACGCTGCGCATCACCTCCACGATTGAGCCGGTCATGGGCGCCGTGATCGTGTGCACGCCCGATTGGGCTTTTCGCGAACTCTTCCGGTTGGCGAGTGCCGGGCGCCATCGCTCGACCGTGTAGTCGTAAATATGGCGGCCAATCGTGACAACGGCCCCGCCGCGCTGACGTTCGAGGTAAAGCTCGGTCGGCTCGTTGTCGATCATGAGAAGGTACAGCCCGGAGTTCCCGATGGGATCCAGGTGGCAAAGCTTCCACGCATCGTCGCCTTCGCGGCGGATGCGCGTGCCCTCGTCGTCTCGTTCGAACTCGAGCGTAACTTCGTTGTTTTCGGAGCTGACTAGATACTTCTCGGCCATCGGCCCATACCTCCACCGTTTGGCATGGCGCCCATGCGCGCTCGCCAGTTACTTGCCGCCGGGACCGAATGTCCATTCGTGGGTGTCGTGGCCGCCCCGTTCCGCTGCCCCGCGACCGGTACAGAATCGCCTGTCGAAAGCAGGAGCGCGGCGATCGCCGCCAGTTCTTCGTGGAGTTCCGAAGAATCCGAGGCGAGTACCTGGTGCCGATCAAGGAAACCCGTGTCCATGTTTCCGCTGATGAAGTCGGGCTGTTCGAGAATCTGCAACAGGTAGAGAATATTCGTCGCCACACCCACCACGCGCATCTCTGTCAGCGCACGCTTCATGCGTTCCCGGGCCCCTTCGCGGAAACGGCCCCACGCCGTCACCTTCGCCAGAAGCGAGTCGTAGTAGGGAGTCACTTCCATGCCGTCGTACAGAGCGCTTTCGACCCGGATCCCGGGTCCCGCGGGTTCACGCGCGAGCACGACCTTTCCCACCGACGGCAGGAAGTTGTTGAACGGGTCCTCCGCTACCACTCGGCACTCGATGGCCCACCCGCGATTCAGCAGCTCAGTCTCGTCGTAGGGCAGTTCTTCGCCCGCAGCCACGAGGATGGCGTCCTTTACCAGGTCCACGCCGGTGGTGATTTCCGTCACAGGGTGCTCCACCTGGAGGCGTGTATTCATTTCAAGGAAGTAGTACTCGCCGGATTCGGTGAGCAGAAACTCGACGGTGCCAACGTTGTGGTAGTTCGCCAGGCGGGAAATCTTCGTTGCCGCCCGGCTCAGGCTTCGGCGAAGTGTTGGCGAAACCGCGACCGACGGGCACTCCTCAATGAGCTTCTGGTGGCGCCGCTGGATTGAACATTCGCGTTCGCCGAGCGTGACCACGTTGCCGTGCTTGTCAGCAATCACCTGGATTTCGATGTGCCGAACCGGGCTGAGGTTCTTCTCGATGTAGATGGCGGGGTTGCCGAACGCGGCCTGGGCCTCCTGCATTGCCCGGCTCGCGAGCGAACGCAGATTGCTCTCTTTATCGACGAAACGGATGCCACGGCCGCCGCCGCCCGCTGCCGCCTTCACCATGATGGGGAAGCCGATTTCGTTCGCAACTTTCACTGCATCGTCCAGTGAGGTGACTTCGACGCTTCCTGGCACCACGGGGATGCCCGCCGCCGCCGCCAGTTCCCTTGCCTGGATCTTGTCTCCCATCGTCCGAATGGCGTCTGGCGAGGGTCCGATGAACGTGAGTCCCGCTTCAGCGCAGGCCTCAGCAAAGTCGGCGTTTTCGGCGAGGAAGCCATAGCCAGGGTGCACGGCGTCGGCGCCGCACTGCTTCGCGACCTCGATGATCTTTTTGTAGTTGAGGTAGCTTTCGCGGGCGTTCGCCGGTCCAATGAGGTGTGCTTCATCGGCATAGCGCACGTGAGGCGAAAGCCGGTCGACTTCCGAGTAAACGGCGACGGAACGGATGCCAAGGTCGCGGCACGCCCGCACAATGCGGAGCGCGATTTCACCACGATTGGCTACCAGGACTTTACTGAACATCAATACTTCTCAAGGTTACGTGTATGGCGGCAGCATACCGGTAGCCACGGCCGAAAGACCAATCAGTTCCTGCATTTGCTGCTATGTGCACTTCATAAGAAGTCGCGTCCCACGCTCCCGCGTCCCTATCATTCTAGCGATGGACACGACGCCTCTGTCGCTCACCGAGCTAGGGCAACACCGTGACAACGTTCTCACCCGGCTTACCTCGAACCTTGCAGGACTTTCAGCCGTCCGTGCAGCGTGGCTTTGCGGTTCATTCGGACGCGGTGAGCAAGACGAATGGAGCGATCTCGACCTGCACGTTGCGCTCACCGATGAGAGCTTCGCTGGCTTTAGCGAAAATCCCCGGCCGCTTTTCGAGCTTGCCGGGGATCCACTTCTCGTACAGGCGGGATTCCCCTCCGACAGTATGCCGGGTGGTCAATTCTGGCTCGTTGTTTACCGTGGCCCTGTAGAGGTCGATTGGAATATCGGCCCAGTCTCGCTGGCATGCCGCCCACTGCATTCGATGCTCCTTTTCGAACAACAACCCATCCCGATGGCGGACAGCCCGTCGCCGCCGGGGGCAGAATCCATTGCTTCCGACTCGCAGCGTGCAATTGAGTTCTTCTGGGCCATGGCGCCTATTGCGCTGAAGTACGCCGGACGTGGCCATACGCGGCTCGCCGTGAGGCAGGTGGATCTGCTCGCGAGCGCCTATTCGCGTCTTTGGCGAGCGATTAACAATCCCGGGGCGCTCGCCGCGGACGCCTACCACCAGAACCGCCCGATGGAGAATCAACTCGCAGTCGGCATACCGCGCTTCGCGACCCACATCTCCGCAATGGATACTGTCGATGTGATAGAGCGCTTCTGTCAGTTGGTAGAAGCCATGCATGAACATCTTGCGGAACTCGGCGTAGGCCCTCCCACCCTCATCCCCGAAGAGGTGCGGAGGCTCACATCGATTGCGCGCACCAGGGCTTCTCTTGGCGGGAGTTCCCTGGACCGGGGCACCCGGAGGTAGTACGGCATCAGTCGCTGGTGCCCCTTTCTCGCCGGACTTACCCTGTTCTCATGGACGAGCATGCGATTCGAGTCCTTGAGTTCCGCAAGGTGTTGGAGGAGGTGTCCCAGGAGGCAGCCTTCAGCCTTGGGCGGGAGCGTGTGCTCCGCCTCGAACCAGCCACCGAACTCGGCAGAGTCGTCGCCCTCCAGTCCATTACCGCGGAAGTGGTCTACCTCTACCAGGCAGGCATCGACATTCCCTTTGCGGGCGCCCGGGACATTCACCCGACGCTGCAGGCTGCGTCGATTGGCCAAATTCAGGATCCCGGTACCCTCTCGGAGGCAGCCAACGCGCTGAAGGCTTGCGTCCGCGCCCGGCGGGTTGTGGAGCGGGTTCGTGAACGCGTCCCTCTCCTCGGTTCGCTCGCCGACCGCGTAGGCGACTTCTTCGCCTTCACCGATGCCGTTGAACAATGCCTGAGCGACCGTGGCGACGTGCTGGATAGCGCCAGCGATGCCCTCGCGACAGCGCGCCGCGAACTCCGGAGTGCCCAGTCGCGTCTCGACCAGCGAGCGCAGGCAGCCATGCAGGACGCAATCCGTCGCGGAATCGTCCAGGAAGGTCTCCTCACCGAGCGCAACGGCCGCAAAGTGATCCCGGTGAAGGCGGAGATGCGTTCGCAACTGAGCGGCATCGTGCACGACGTCTCGTCCAGCGGCGCCACCGTCTTCATCGAGCCCATGGGGGTGGTCGAAACTGGCAACGAAGTCCGCGAATTGCAGTTGACCGAGGAACGCGAAGTGCGCCGGGTACTGCAACGCCTGACCGACCTGCTAGGGTCCGTCGCCGAAGACGCCGGACTCGCTATCGACACACTCGGGGAAATCGACGCGCTCCACGCAAAGGTGAACTACGGGCGGCGCGTCAAAGCCAATCTCCCGCCGCCGGGGGACGGGTCGTCCTGGATTCGCGCTGGCGGAGCCACACGCATCGTGCGCGGCCGTCATCCGCTCCTGAGGGGCGACGTGGTCCCCACGGACATCGAGGTTGGTGGCGATTGGCAGGGAATCCTGATTACCGGCCCAAACACCGGTGGAAAGACTGTCGCCCTCAAGACGCTCGGGCTGCTGACGCTCATGGTGCAAACCGGCATCCCCGTACCCTGCGACGAAGGGAGCGTCTTTCGCGTCTTCCCGCGCCTGTTCGCTGACATTGGCGACGAGCAGAGCATCGAACAGTCGCTTTCCACATTCTCCTCGCACATGCGAAACGTCATCACCATCATGCGTGACGCCGGGCCGGACACTATGGTGCTGCTGGACGAGCTCGGGGCCGGCACCGACCCCACCGAAGGAGCCGCCCTGGCACGCGCCATCCTCGAAACGCTGCTCGAAATGGGCTGCACTTTCGTCGCGACGACGCACCACGGAGAGCTAAAGGTCTTCGCCCACAATGACCCGAGGTTGCGAAACGCCAACGTCGAGTTCGACGTCGAGACATTGAGTCCGACATACAAGCTCACGATTGGGCTGCCCGGCCAATCGAACGCACTCGCTATCGCGCGGCGGCTCGGCCTGCCCGGCCCGATCCTCGACAATGCCCAGTCGCAACTTGCCCCCGAGCACTTCGAGATGGAGCGGCTCCTCGAAGAGATTCGTTCCGAACGCACCGCGGCCAGCGACGAGCACCGCCGCGAACGCGTCGCCCGGGAGGAATCGGAGGCGATACGCGTCGAACTCGCGCGAAAACGCGATCAGATCGAGGACGAACGCCGCGCAGTACTCGACGATGCACGCCGCCAGGTCGAGAAAGAACTCGCCGCTGTACGCGCTGAAGCCGAGGCGATGAAGCGCAGGCAGGTCCCGGGGCGATTCGACCCGCAGGCCGCCGATGAGACCTTGAGGGCGCTCGACCAGGGCATCGAGCGGCTCAAACAGGAAGCCAGACCAAGGCGCCGGTACTCCGAACCGTCACCCATCGTGATCCGCGAATTGCAGCCCGGGGACCGCTTGCAGGTGCGCGACATCCCCCAGGTGGGCGAAGCGCTGAGCGCAATCGGCGAAGATGGCCGCGTTGAGGTGCAGTTTGGGTCGATCCGCATGAAGGTCAGTGTCGACCGCATCACGTCCGTCGAATCCAAGGAGCCCCAGGTTCGGGTCACGATTCCCGATGCCCCGCCGGCCGGCCCACCCGTTTCGCACGAGCTCGACCTGCGTGGCCAGCGGGCCGAAGAAGCACTTTCGCAGTTCGAAACCTACATCGACGACGCATTTCGGGCTGGTCTACCCTACGTCCGCATCATCCACGGCAAGGGCACGGGGGCACTGCGAGCCGCCATTCGCGACGCACTTCGCGGCCACCCTCTCGTCAAGGACTACGAATCAGGCAAGCAAAACGAAGGCGGCGACGGCGTGACCGTTGCCACCCTGGCCGGCTAGGCGTGGCACGAAACGAACATCTGCAAGCCGGGTTCGAAATGGAGCCCGAGGCCGTGGACAACGCTGACGCGCCGCTTGCCGCGCGCATGCGCCCTCGTACCCTGCAGGACATAACCGGACAGGAACACCTTCTTGGCGAGGGTTCGCTGTTGCAGCGCGCCGTGGAAACCGGGCGCCTGCCGTCCATGCTGCTGTGGGGTCCCCCCGGCTGCGGAAAAACAACGCTTGCTCGCGTGCTCGCAACCCAAACGGACGCACGTTTCGAAGCCCTCTCCGCCGTGACGGCGGGCGTGGCTGACCTGCGCACGGTCATCGCTCAGGCCACCGCCCAGCGCATGGCTGGCAAGCGCACCGTCCTCTTCATAGACGAGATCCACCGCTTCAACAAAGCACAACAGGATGTCGTCCTTCCGCACGTGGAAGAAGGTACGGTCACGCTCATCGGCGCCACCACGGAGAACCCCTCCTTCGAAGTTAACGCCGCGCTGCTCAGCCGCGTCCGCGTCTTACGACTTAAGCCCCTGGGTGATGAGGCAATCGAAGCTGTGTTGCAGCGTGCTCTCGCGGACAACGAGCGAGGAATTGGCGGCTGGGGACTGACCCTCGATGCTGAGGCCCGCGAGGCGATGATTGAGGCCTCTGGTGGAGATGGTCGCACCGCGCTGACGCTGCTAGAACTCGCTGGCGACCTCGCGCGCGGCGAGGGAAGTTCCGAGCTCGGCGTGAAACACGTAGCCCAGGCGATGCAGGACAATCGCCCCCGCCACGACCGCGCCGGCGATTCGCATTACGACACCGTTTCGGCGTTCATCAAGAGCCTGCGCGGCTCCGACCCCGATGCAGCCCTCTATTGGTTGGCCCGCATGCTCGAAGGCGGCGAACCTCCGCTGTTTGCAGTTCGCCGCATGGTCATCTTCGCCGCCGAAGATGTTGGGCTGGCTGACCCCCAGGCATTGGTGCTGGCCACGGCCTGCCAGCAGGCGGTACATTTCTTGGGCCTTCCGGAAGGCGCGATACCCATGGCCGAAACGGCCGTCTATCTCGCGCTCGCCCCGAAGAGCAACAGCGCCTACGTGGCGCTCAACGCCGCTACCGAGGCGGCCCGGGCGACCCATTCCGCACCGGTACCCATGCACCTGCGAAACGCACCAACCCGCCTGATGAAAGATCTTGGCCACGGCGAAGGCTACCGCTATCCCCACGACGAAGAAGGGCATGTCGCCCGCGGAGTGAGCTATCTGCCCGATGAAATGGCCGAACGGGCGGCCTTTTACCAACCCGGTACACTGGGAGTAGAGGAACGGCTGGCGAACGAGTGGCAACGCTGGCGGAAGGAGAACTAACCCTCACTCATGTCCCTTAGTCCCTTGGCGTGGCTCAACATTGCTGTTAAGTGCACGCTGGTGGCGCTCATCGTGTTTTACCTGGTGCGCCCCGACCTACCCCAGTTTGAAGGGAAGATCATGCCTTTCCGGGCGATCGGCTTCCCTATTGCGGCAATGCTCGTTCCCGTGGCCTGGTGGCTGTGGCGCCGGAACGAACCGTTCCCCCATCTTCCCGATGCACTCATCGTGATGGCAACGATCATCGACTTTGGCGGCAATGCACTTCACCTGTACCAGATTGGCTGGTTCGACCATGTCGTCCACTTCATCAACATGATCCTGTTGACGTGCGCTTTCGCCATGCTCATCAGTTCCCATCCGATGCGCCCGTGGATGCTGGCTGGCCTCACGGTTGGATTCGGTGCCGTCCTCCACACCATCTGGGAGATCTTCGAATACCACATCACCGAGGTGATTGGAGCCGGGCTCGACGTAGCTGCCCAGACGACGATCCGAGACTTCACCGTGGGACTCATCGGCAGCACTATCGGCTCATACCTTGCCTATCGCTACTTCTGGCTCCGGCCCGAGCTTGGAGGGGCAATCCTCGGCGGAGAGACCTCGATAAGTCGCGGTCGTCGCCAGGAAGGGTAGCTCGTCCGGGGCGCCTCCTGCCTGAGGAGGGCTCCTTTCGGGCCCGGTACGATTGGCTGAAGGTGAAAGTGTTGCCCGTTGGCGAGGTCTCGCGCATCGTCCGGTGAAAGGAGAATTGCATGAAGATTGAGTTCCTGTACTCGCCCCCAAATGGTCGCACTCCCGAGGCGGAAGAAGCCCTTCGCCTGGCGCTTGAAGCGACCGGTGTCGAAGCTGAAATCATCTACACCGAAGTTGTGGGCGGAGAAGACGCGCGCGACAAGAAGTTCCTTGGCAACCCCAGCATTCGCGTCAACGGCATCGATGTCGAATACGGCGACCGCGAGCCGGACGAGTACCAGGCCGGGATGCGCTACTACAACTCGCCCGAAGGCTGGAAACCTTTCCCCCATGCACGGATGATCGCGAACACGATCCTTGAACAGGTCGAACGCGAGAACGCCAAGTCTGCAGGGGCCTGATGGTCAGCCGAACCGTCTATCCAAAGCTCACTGATGAGGCGGTGCACGCCGTTGCCCGCCTCTTTGGCGTGGACACCGCCATCGAGCCCTACACGCCGGACGGGACCCCTGTCTACAGGCTCACGCTCGGCGGCCCTGCCGATGGTGTGAAGCTCGTGCTGTGGCCGTCGCTCGATCGCGTCGATATCAGCAGCGTAGGTGACCATGCCTGGGTGATGAAGAATGTCGGCGAGGTCGAGGTCATCGACGGCGTGGAAGTGGTATTCCGCCCCCGCGACTTCCAGGGATTCCTGTTCGTTTCGGTGAACGGGTGGGTCAACATGGTTGTTGGCTAGCCGAAGTCCGCGTCGCTCGCTCGATCCAGGTGGCATGTGTCGTTGTGCCTTTTGAGCACAAGCCGGCCGGCCCGGTCCCGCTCGATCTCAGTCACCGAGCAGTTGCCGAAATGGAACCGTGAAGGCTGCCCTACGTAGTCGATTCCGAGAATGTGGTGACAGGCGGCGTTGAGAAAGCCCCCGTGGGTCACAACGACCACCCGGTTGTCGCCTGATTCGTCTATGAGCTCGTCGAGCGACTGGCTCACGCGGTCGAAGAAGCCCGCGCGGCCCTCCTCGCCGGGAATCGGCGTCCATGATCCATTGTACGAACCCGCGAAACCTTTGAGCGCCACCTGCGGGAATCGCACGCCGATTTCCTCCCGGTTGAGACCGCTCAGTTCGCCGAAGCCGTATTCCATCAGCCGGTCGTCGAGCCGCGGTGTGAGACCGAGCCGCGCGCCAATCACTTCCGCCGTCACCCGCGATCGCGCAAGCGGACTGCTCACCACGACCTTCACTCCATCCCGCGCCAGCGATTCGGCGGTCCAGCTCGCCTGCAGCCGGCCGAGGTCCGTTAGCCCAAGGTCCAACTGACCCTGGATGATGCCGCCGGCATTCCCCTCCGACTCCCCGTGACGAACGAGCAGCAGCGCCATTGCGCCGCTACTCCGTCAAACGCCGGTAGAGCGCCGGGAGGCGGCTCGGAAGTGCCTCAATGTCCGCTATCACTTCGTAACCCATGTCTTCGCACATGGTCTTGAGGTAATCGTGACCGGCGCGGTCCACAGTCAACGCGAAAGGCGTGATGCCCACCCGCTTTGCCTCGTTGAGCGCCTGCTTGGTGTCGTGGATCGCGTATTCCTTTTCCGTCCGGTCACGGCCGTAGCCATGGTCCTGGGGCCGCCCGTC
>CAZDZP010000051.1:0-13178 GCA_964509855.1 uncultured Anaerolineaceae bacterium
GTGAGGATGCTGGTGCCAACCTTGGCGACAATGCGCATTCCGCAAGCGTGCCGATTCGAAGGCGAAAGGGGAAGGGGTGCGGGAGGGAGAAGCGAGGAGGGAGGAGGTAAGTGCGGCGAAGTCCGGCTTGATTCCGGCTGCAATCGAGTTTCCACATTCAGCCGTTCGGCTGCGAAGCCATGCCCCGTGTGCCCCTGAACAAACCCATAGGAAAGACCGATGTTTCCCCTAACAGCGTGATAGCACGACTCCCCCTAAAGTATGATCAATGGCACAGGCTGAAGACATCGGATACCAACCCGGGCAGCATGCAAATGCTGCCCATCCCATCCCATCGCTGAACCTGAGAGACCTCCCCATCAACCTGCGCGTCCTCGAGGGGATGCTGCCCATGGCCGTGTTCTGGGTGGCTGGCGAAGTGGGCGCCCCCGGTTGGCTCGCGATTGTGCTTTCCCTGGTCACCGCAGCGGCGGTGTACGTTCGCAACAAGGAATACGGCGCGACGCGTGCGTTGAGCGCAATTGGGTTCGTGGTGGTCGCATCTTCAGCGGTCGCTGGTATCGCGTTGGATAGCGAAAAGACCTTCGCCGCCCAGAACATCTTCGGCGACCTCGTGTTCATCGTGGTCGGGCTGGGCAGCATCGCCATTGGCAAACCGATTGCCGGCGCCATCGTTCGCGAAATGTTCCCCTCGCTTCGGCCCCATATTCGTGCCGACGATGCGATCTTCGTCGCCCTCACACTGGTGGTGGTGCTGGCGAATGTGATGCAGGCGGGAACGCGCCTGTGGATGATCGATGAAATGTCTACCAACGACTACGTGCTGGTAAGCCGCCTCGCCGGATTGCCGTTCAACGCGGTGTACTTCCTGGCGGCCTACGGGCTCATCGCCTGGCGATTGCGCCAGCTGCGAAACCTGCCGCACTACGAACCGGCAAAGCTGCACTAACCCATCTGCCGGGCGGCCACCATGCGTCTCTGCATACAATGGTTGCCGTGAGGGCCGCATGACCGATTCCCCAACTGTTGCAGAACGGCACCACCGGCGCCGTAGCGCGAGCAGCGTGCTCGAACCGCGCTATCTGCAGTTCAACGGGTCCATTGCCCAGGGCGGCATTCCGGTCGCGGTCTTCTGGATAGCGAATAACCTTGGCCCATCGCAGGTGGCGATCGTGTTGTCGTTCATCGCGGCGGCGGCCGTGTTCATTCGCAACCGCGACAGCGGCGTGATCCGGGCGCTCAGCCTGCTCGGGTTTGTGATTGTCGCTGCTTCGGCCGCAGCCGGGCTCTTGCTGGCGAACGACAAGGCTTTCGTGGCGCAGAATATTGCCAGCGATTTTGCCTTCGTGGTAATCAGCCTGGGTAGCGTGATTCTCGGCAAGCCGCTCATAGGCTACGTGGCCCGCGAGTTGCTCCCGGCACTTCGCCCGCACATTGCGGCGACGGAGCGGGTGTTCGTCATCCTCACCCTGCTGAATGCGGTGCTGAACCTGGGGCAGGGCGTGGTGCGCATCTGGATGCTGGACGTGCTCTCCACGAACGACTACGTCATCTTGAGCCGTGTGATTGGCCTCCCGACGAACCTGTTGTTCTTCGGGCTCGCCTATGTGCTCATCAAGCGCCGGCTGGCGGAAGTTGACCGGGAAAGTGGACACGGGCCGGACGAACCGGCGCGGCCCACCGCAGCCGCCAACTAGCTCCGCGTTTCGCCCGTGCGTGGCGCGCGGATGAGCCCTTCCTGCACGACCGATACGCGCCTGACGCCATCTCGGCTGTACATC
This sequence comes from uncultured Anaerolineaceae bacterium, assembly GCA_964509855.1. Lineage (GTDB taxonomy): Bacteria > Chloroflexota > Dehalococcoidia > Tepidiformales > Tepidiformaceae > CAZDZP01. The sequence continues at coordinate 1,782 of CAZDZP010000051.1, forward strand.
TCGCCATAGATGAGCGCGCGGGCCGCGTGTGCCATGGGGCTGTGGCTGGTGAACAACAACCAGTCGTCGAAGCGCGGCGGGTAGTGGAACCAGATCGAATGGTCGAGACTGGCCGAGGTTTGCCGCCCCGGGGCCATCACGCCGCGCGCGGTGGCGAGGAGTCCGCTGTCGCTGGCGTAGGCGATAGCAGCGGCATGGATGACTTCGTCCTCCGGAAGTTCGCCGCGCATCTTTGCCCAAACGTGGCGACGTGGCGTGGGCGCGTCGCGGAGTGCGTAGCCCGGGTCGGCGTTGCGCAGCTCGATGGGCCGCAGCCCGGTCCAGCGGCGCCGCTCGTGTTCGGCGGCCTTTTCAATGCCCGGCCAGCCCCATTCGCCGCATTCTTCCGGCGGGGGAACCCGTGGCATCTCCTCCTGGTGTTCGGCCACCCCTTCGTCCGGTGTCGTGAAACTGAGCGACGCCTGGAAGATGGCTTCGCCGCCCTGGTAGGCGACGACATCGCGCGTGGTGAAGCTGCGGCCGTCGCGGATGCGATAGACAACGAAGCGGATGGGCACAATGTGGCTGCCGGGGCGGATGAAGTATGCGTGAACCGAATGCAGACTGCCATCGTCGATGGTGCGGTAGCCAGCGACGACTGACTGCGCCGCCACCATGCCGCCAAAGAGCCGCCCTTCGCCCTTGCCGGGGTCACCAAGGAAGAGGTCGCGGTCGAGCCGTTCGAGGCTGAGCTGCTGAAGCAACTGCTGGAGCGGGTCGGCGGTGGCGCCGTTGGATTCGGTCGAGGGGTCGGGAGCGGTCATGGAGATTGATTGTAGGCACGGCCCGGGGCTTCTGCCGAGGGGCATGTTTATTGGGGCAACTCCGAATAGCGCTCACCAACACAAGTAACGATAGTCTATGTCACGTGGAATACACGAAATGAACCGCCGCCATGGCCGATGAACGGGGCCAGCCTTCAGTAGCCACGGATTCGATGGCGGCGCTGCTGCATGAGCGGGACCAACTGCGTGAGGATTTCCCGTTAGCCCTGGTCGAAGTGACGCTCGATGGGCGGGTGACGCACCTGAGCCGCCGTGCTCGCGATCTGCTGGGTTTCACGAACGAGGACGTGGCGAAGGGGCTTACCGTCGCTGGCATTGTGGAGAAGGAAGCGGCGGCGTTCGCCGAGGCATCCATCGCCCGGGACCTGGCTGCGCTGGCAAGCGGGGCTCGTTCGGAATCGCGGCTGGTGGAAGGCGTCATTCCCTTCCGCTTCCGGCGTGGGGATGGGAGCGAGGGCTTTGCCGAGGGCCAGGCAGGCTACTTTTCGGATGCTTCCGGGGGTATAGCCGGCGTTCGCCTGGTGCTGCGAGATGCGACCGAGCGGATGCGGGTCGAGGAGGAATTGCGCCGCAACCGGGCCGAATTCGAACGAATCTTCGAAAGCGCCACGGAAGGTATCTGGGAGTGCGATGCCGCCGGGGAAACCGCTCGCGCGAACCCGGCGATGGCCCGCATGCTGGGATACACGCCAGCCGAGATGCTGGGCGTGCACCTTTCCGCATTCATGTTCCCGGAGGACCGCGCTGATGCGGCAACCCGATTCGACATGGTGTCGCAGGGAAGGCGCGAACCGCGCTTCGACACGCGGCTGTGCGCTCGCGACGGACGCGAGGTATGGGTCCGCGTCGCCACGAATCCGCTCTACGACGGGGAGGGCCAGTTTGGCGGCTTCCTGGGATTGGTAACGGACATCACGGAGGCGAAGCGCACGGCGACGGCGCTCGTCGACAGTGAGCGCCGCTTCCGCAGCCTGTTCGCGAACATGCAGGCCGGCGTGCTGATCCGTGACGCCGAGGGCGTGCTTCTCGACATGAACCCGGCGGCGGAGCAGATCCTCGGCGTCTCTCGTGAGGAAATGATTGGCACGGCATTGATGAACTCCAACTGGGAGGCGGTCGCGGAAGACGGTCAGCCTATGCCCGAAGAGCAAGTGCCGTCGCTTAAGGCGATTCGGACGGGCCAGGCTGTGCACAACGCTGTGATGGGATTGCGGAACACCGCGACCGGCCAGGTGCTCTGGTCGATGAACAGCGCGCAGCCCGAATTTGATCGCGAGGGCAACGTGACTGGTGTTGTGTTGTCTTTCGTGGACATCGGCGAGCGCAAAGCGGTCGAAGATGCATTGCGCCTGAGCGAAACCCGCCATCGGTCACTGCTTTCCAACCTTCGCCTCGGGGTGATGGTGCTCGACTCCGCGGGGTACATCCTGATGGTCAACCCGGCCGCCTCGGACATTCTGCGAATCTGGGAGCCCGAACCAGTCGGCGTGCACGCCAGCGTGCTTAACCCGCACTGGCTGAACGAACAGGGCGAGACCTTCGAGCCCGGGACCGGACCGATCAGCAGAGCCGTTTTTACAAAGTCGGCAGTCCGCGGTGTGGTACTGGGCTACAACACCCCGGTGGAACAAGAGCGCCGCTGGATGGAACTGGACGTCGAACCCGAGTTCGACGCTCAGGGCGAAGTGGTGCAGGTGACCTGCACGATTGTCGACATCACGGACCGCAAGGTGGCCACCGACGCTCTCGGCGCCAGCGAGCGCCGCTACCGCACCCTGCTGGAAAGCCTGCGCGTGGGCGTGATGGTGCTGAGTCCGGACCTGCAGATTCGGCTGATGAACTCGGCTGCCTCGGAGATTCTGAAGACGCCTTCGGAACGGGTAGTGGGACGCCCCACCATGGAGTTCGCGCGGAGTTGGTTCGACCTGAGCGGTAAGCACTACAAGCCCGGACACGGGCCTATTCGCGCCGCGGTGATGGCCAAGAAGCCCGCTCGCAACCTGGTGATGGGTTTCCATTCTGGCGTGGATGGGAGCGATAGCTGGCTGGAGATGGATGTCGACCCGGAACTGGATGAACGGGGTGATGTGCGCCAGGTGGTGTGCACCATCGTGGACATAACAGAGCGGAAGCTCGCGCAGGACGCGCTCCGCGCCAGCGAGACACGTTTTCGGTCGCTCGTGGAAGGCTTGCGCGTGGGGATCCTTGTGACCGACCCCCAGGGCACGATTCTGATGCTGAACCGGGCTGCCACCGAGATCCTGAATGCGCCTGCGCAGGCACTCATTGGCCGCAATGGCAACCAGTTCCGGGAACGCTGGCACGATGAGCAGGGCAAGCCCTTCAGCGTCGAGGATTTCGCCATGTCCCGGCTCTTGCGGGAAAAGAGGCCCGTGCGAGGCGCCATCCTTGGTTATAGCGACGAACGCACGGGTCAGCGGACATGGGTGATGGTGGACGGGGACGTGGAGTGGAACGACGCAGGCGAGGTTCGGCAGGCCCTGTATTCGCTTACCGATGTGACGGCTCGCATCGAATCGGAACAGGAACGGCGCACGATGGAGCGACAGCTCTTCGAAGCGCAAAAGTTCGAGAGCCTGGGTGTGCTCGCGGGCGGCGTGGCCCACGACTTCAACAATCTCCTGACGGGAGTACTGGCGAATGCGGAGTTCGCGCTGTTGGACCTCCCGGCTGATTCGCCCGCGCGGGAATCGATCAAGGAGATCACGCATGCCGCGCAGCGCGCAGCGGACCTCGCGCGGCAGATGCTTACCTACTCCGGGCGCGGCCAGGTCTCTTCGACGGCGACGGACCTGAACGACGTGGTGCGGGAGATTCGTCTGCTGCTGCGATCAAGTACGTCGAGGAAGATAGACCTGCTGCTGCGCCTTGAGGCAGATTTGCCACTGGTGCACGCCGATGCGACGCAGGTGCGGCAGGTGCTGATGAACCTGGTGACGAACGCCTCCGACGCCATCGCCGACCAACCCGGGTTGATTGAGATCAGCACCGGGGTAATGGAGGCGACCCGCGACTACCTCGACGAGACCTACCTCGCGCCGGCGCTTGCAGAGGGCACCTATGCCTACTTCGAAGTGCAGGACAACGGCCCCGGCATGGACGAGGCGACTGTGCAGCGCGTTTTCGAGCCATTCTTCACCACGAAGTTCACCGGGCGAGGGTTGGGAATGTCTTCAGCGGTAGGGCTGATCCGGGCAGGTTTGGGCGCGGTGCACCTTGTTTCGAAGCCGGGCAAGGGCACGACCTTCCGGGTACTGCTGCCGCTGGCGAACGCGCCGGCCGCCGCTGAATCGAAATCGCCAGTGCGAAGCGACGGGATACTTGGCCCCGGCATAGTGCTGGTGGCCGAAGACGAGGCGACGGTGCGCAGGGTCGTGACGCGTTCGCTGGAGAACTTTGGACTGACGCCATTGCTGGCTGTTGACGGGCACGAAGCAGTGGAGCGGTTCATCGAACACCAGGAGAGGATCGACTGCGTGTTGCTGGACCTCACGATGCCCCGGATGAGCGGGCAGGAAGCGCTGGCTGCCATTCGCGAGCTTCGGCCCGGCATTCCCGTGGTGTTGATGAGCGGATTCACGAGCGACGACATTGGCATGGACTTGCAGGAGAGCGGCGCGCTCTTTCTGCAGAAGCCGTTCGAGGTAGACGAGCTGCGGGTCATGCTTGGCCAGGTGCTGCGCAAGGTTTAAACACGCCCGCGACACCCCCGCACGGGGGATGTGACCGATCACCAACAGGTTTGTGACATGACTGCGACCACGGCGTGATTCCCCCGTGAGGGCCGCGCCGTAGCCTGATATTCATCAATTGCGGTGTGAACCGCCCCCGGAGCAAACGCCATGAGCCGAACACAGAACACGAACACAGCCAGCGACGCTTCGAACTCGGCGCGCATTCGCCGCAATACTCTCCTCTACCGTGCGTGGGAGCGCATTCAATACCCTGCCGGCCCGGAATCCCGGGAACGCCTGCAGGACTCCCGTCAGAGCGGTGGCTACGGCTGGTAGCCAGCAACCATCGCTTTCCCCCGCTTCGCGAAGCCGCCCAATCCCCCGGGGCGGCTTCGTTTTTTGTTGCGAATCAGCTCCGCGCCTCCAGCCACCCAACCATGTCGGCCAGCACTTCCAGTCGCTCCGGTTCGTTCAGCACTTCGTGGTAGAGCCCTTCGTAGAGCTTGAGCGATTTGTCGGTGGCCCCCGCGTTGTCGTGCAGCCATTGCCCGGCCTGCCACGGAACGAGCAGGTCTTCGGTGCCGTGCAGCACGAGCATGGGGAGCGTGATGGTGCCTACGCCTTCCAACAGACGGTCGCGCGAAGACGCCATCGCGTCGGCGAGTTTCGGGTTGCGCGGTCCGCGGTACACCAGCGGGTCGTTCTCGTAGGCGGCGACGACCGCCGGGTCGCGGGAGATGGCGTTCGCCGGGAGCGGGCCGGTCCGTGGCGGCTCTCCGGGTTTCGGCGCAGCGCGTCCGCCGGGAACGCCGGGTCCGCTGAAGATGACACCCGCAAGCTGCGGTTGCCGCGCGACCAGGTACGAAGCGACAACGCCGCCACCCATGCTGTGTCCCATCAGGAACACGGGCTGCCCCGGGTTGCGCTCGCGCACACGCGCCAGGAATCCGTCGAGATCACCAAGGAAGTCGTCGTAGCGTTCGACGCTGACGCGTTCGCCTTCGGAGCGGCCGTGACCGCGCAGGTCGAGCGCTTCCACCCGGTACTCGCGCTCCACGAGGTAGGCGGCGACCTCGGCGTAGCGCCCGCTGTGCTCCGCGTAGCCGTGGCAGATTGCGACGATGGCGCGCGGTTCGCCGGGCGGAGCCCACCACTGTTCGAAGATGGCGAGTCCGCCGGTGGAGGTGAAGGTCGCGGAGTCGTTCGTGATGGCGGCGGTCATGTGGGCCTCGCGGGGCAGCGTTCGCGCAAGCCTACCGGAGAGGGTCGCGACGCGGAGCCTACCCGCCGAATCCCGCGCGGTACTTTACCCAGTCGGCGGCCTCTTCGACCCAGACGGTCGCCGCGTCTTTGTTTCCTTCGGCGAGGAAGTCGGCGAACGGAGCGTAGAGGCTATTGGGGCGCTTCGCCTGCTCCTCGAACCAATCAAAGAGCAGATTGGCGGGCGGGGGCGCCGTTGCGTATGGGACGGACCCGATGCGTTGCTGCTGCGTGAGCGTGATGCCACGACGGAAGTCAACCCGCATGTTGTCAACGCGCTTGATGAATTCGCCGGGCTGATCCGGTTTCCCCTCGCCCGCGTTCAACATACCGTCCGCAATCTGCCTGGGGAGAATCGACCGGTGCTCCCTGATCTTCGTTAGCACGAGCGCGTCGATATGCTCCTTGGCCGCGGCTCTGTCCAGCCCTTTGGGCATTGCCGCGTCGATGATGTCTTTCGCGCCCGCATAGGAGAGATAGCCGTAGCGCAGTAGCCCGGCCGGTTCGAAGGCGTATTCCTTGCCCGCAAGCTCTGCCTCAACGACTGCACGAGTCGCCGGAATCGCGCTGGCAAAGGCTTCGCCAAAGGGATCGTCGGCATACTTGTTCCAGGCTGCGTCGGCCCACGCGTCGATGAGCAGCGGCGCCTTGTGGCGGCGTTCCTGCTTTTCAAGCGCTGCCTTCAATGTCCCCTCGCGGAACCTCCTCAGGCCCTTCGCCGCTGGTTCGAACTCGATGTCGGGCACGTCGGATGGGGTCTCCATGGCGGGGTCGGCCCGCTTTTGGCGATAGAGTTCCGCGAACCGCTCAAACCGCCGTGCAGCGACGCTATCGAGCGTCCGTAGCTGGCCAAGGTCGAGACGCAAGAGGTCGTGATAGAAGATGGTTTGCTCCTGCGCGTCATTCACGGCCATGTAGATTTGCGCGAAGTTTGGCGCGGGCCGGTCGATGCCGTCGCCCTTTATCCAACGGTTTTCGTCGCTGCGTTTGCCGGTAGGCTTGGGGCGCTTTGGTGGTGCTGCACGGGGGTCCGGGTCGCGGCGTAGAGAGATACCGGGCCGTCCCAGCAGTTTACCCACGGCTCGATTTCCCACTACCCCCTGCAGTTGCGCCAACTGCGCTGCGGGACTTACGTCGCGCGCAGTCGGCACCGTGCGCGAAGAATCGGCTTTCGCGTTGGAAACGGTCGTTTGCTGCCGAACACGGCGCCGCATGAGCCAGCCCCCGTAGCAGCCCAGACTAGCAGCCGCAGTCAAGTGGAGTTGGCTACCCCGCCACCACCGGCTCCGCCGCTTCCGGTTCCGTCTCCGGCTCCGCGATCTTCGCGCGCATGGTCGCCGCCGCGTCGGCGTCCTTCACGAAGAAGGCGATGGCTGCGCCGATGGCCGCCATGATGGCGCCGACCACGAAGACCGTGTGGAACGCGCCCACCTGCTCCGAGCGGAACGCGTCCGGGGTCAACCCCGCGCTGGCGGAGGGCAGCGTCATCGAAAGAACCGTCGCGAGGATGGCGACGCCCAGCGCGGCCGACATCTGCCGCTGCGCGTTGAAGATGCTGGACGCCCGCCCCGTGTCGGGGCCGCTGATGCGGGCGAAGGCGCTGGCCTGCAGCGGGATAAACACGAACGACATCGAGGCGCCCGCGCCGAACAGCAGCGCGCGCAGCACCCAGAGGTTCGTTTCGAGGTCGACGCGCGTGAGCAGCAGCAGGAAGGTCGCCATCGAAAGCAGGCCGCCGACCATCAGCCGGCGCGGTCCGACCGTGGGATAGAGCCGCCCTGCCACCTGCGAAAACATGAGCACGCCGAGCGCCTCCGGGAAGGTGGTGAGCCCCGAATCGAGCGCGGAAAGGCCGCGCGCGTTCTGCAGGAAGAGCGGCAGCACGAAGAGCAGCCCGAGGAACGCGCCGGTCGAGAACACCGATACCATCATCATCGTGCGAAAGAGGCGGTCGCCGAGCAGCCGGAACTGCAGCATCGGTTCGCGGCGGCGCAGTTCGACGTAGACCAGCGCGACGAACGCGGCCAGCCCAAGGACGCCCGGCACCCACGTGCGCGGCGCGCTCCAGCCGTGGAGCGGCCCTTCGCCCAGCGCGAACAGCACCGCCGCCAGCCCGCCGCCGGAGAGCACGAAGCCGGGGAGGTCGAAGCCCCCAGCGCGCGGCTCCTTGTGTTCGACCAGGTAGATGGCGGCGAAGATGAGCGCGGCCGTGCAAATCGGCAGGTTCACGTAGAACACCCAGCGCCACGACAGGGAGTCGACGAGGAAGCCGCCGATGATCGGTCCGCTGGCCGGCGCGATGACCGTGGGGATGATGAGCACGCGCGAGGCAGCGGCGCGGCGTTCGGGTGGGAAGGCGCGCATCAGCATGGCGAAGCCCACCGGCGTGAGCATGCCCCCGCCCACGCCCTGGAGGATGCGGAAGAAGATGAGCTGTTCGAGGCTTTGCGCCTGCCCGCACAGCGCCGATGCGACAGTGAAAATGGTGAGCGCGACGAGGAAGGTGCGCTTCGTCCCGAAGCGGTCACCGATCCATCCGCTGGCGGGGATCCACACGGCGAGGCTGAGCAGGTAGCCGGTGACCACCCACTCGATGGTGCCGGGGCCGGCGTCGAATTCGCGGGAGAGCGTGGGCAGCGCCACCGTGATGATGGTGGTGTCGAGGATGTTGACGAACATCGCCGCCACGTAGGCGACCGCGACCGCCCATTCGGGCTTGATGCGGCTACGCACGGGGCGAAGCGCCTCGCGGTGGGGTGGCGAGAGTCAGTTCGGAATGCGGCACGGGACGAGACCGTTCAGCGTTGGTGAACGGCAACATATCGGGGCGCGGGACACCCGGCAAACGGCGGCGGCGCCGCGTTAGCTACTGAGCGGAGACGCAGCTCCGAACGCGCGTGTGGCGTTGGATCAGCCGGTCGGTCGCGTCGGCGGGTGTCGCTACGGGCTGTAGCGACACGAATCTGCGCGGCACGAACCCCTGGGGGCATTCCCAGCAGCGGCGCATGCCCTCGCCGGCCAGCATCTCGGTCTTGGCGCGGGTGACCACGCACTGCTCACATTGCTTGCTCATATGGGCACCATTCGCCGCTGGCGGAGGGGCTGCAAGGGCCGGTCGGGGTATTGGTGGAGGGCCGGATGGGCTACCCGGCCGCGTCTTCGTCCGATAGCTGGTCGGACATCCGCGCGTTGCGCAGGTCCGATGTGGCCATGAGCAGCACCACCAACACCATGCCCGCGGCCGCGATCCAGATGGTCGGCCGGATGCCAATCTCCCCGGCAAGCAGTCCGCCGAGCGGCGCGCCGATCACGATCATCCCGCGGTTGATGGACCGCATCGTCGCGCTCATGCGGCCGGTGAGGCGGTCGGGCGTGACCGCCTGGCGGTAGCCCATCTCCTGCGGGCCTTCGGTGCCGAGCGCGAGCCCGATCAGGAACTGCCCGGCCGCGATCAGCGCGAACGACGTAGCACCACCTGCCGCGAAGAACCCGGCCATCGCGACGATCGCGAAGGCAACCGGGTAGATACACCGCGCCGCGATCATCGTCCGCCCGGCCCCGATCGAGTCCCCAACGCGCACCGAAAGCGACGTCCCGATCACCGCGCCGACGCCCGCGCAGGCAAGGACTACGCCCAGGCCGGCGGCGCCGAGTTCGCGTTCGCGCAGCGCATAGACCGCGAACACGGCCCCGAACATGCTGTTCCACAGGAACCAGAGGTGCGTCGTCCACGCGGCCGGGCCCAGCCGCTTGTGGGTGTAGACCCACGCCAGCCCTTCGCGAATGCTCGCGCGCAGCCCGCCCGCGGGCAGACGCGGAGCCGAGGCAGCCTTGCCGTCGGGGATGCTCGCAACCACGAAGCCCGAAATCACGTACGACGCCGCGTCGATGAGCAGCGCGCCGGGGGCCGTCAGTATCTGCGTCAGCCAGCCCGCGACCGCCGGGCCGGCCGTCTGCGCCACCGACTCGCTCTGTTCGAGCCGGGCGTTGGCGTGCACCAGGAGCCGTCGCGGCACAAGTTGCGGGAGGAACGACTGGAAGGCGGCGTCGGTCATGAGCGAGAGCGCGCCGAAGAGCAGCATCAGCCCGGCCAGCGCGGGAATCGTCAGCCAACCGGCGAGCCCCAGCGCCGCGATTGTCCCCAGGATGGCTCCGCGCCCGAAGTCACCGGCGACGAGGATCGGCTTCCGTCGATGGCGGTCGACCCACACCCCGGCCAGCAGCCCGAACAGCAGGTAGGGCAGCCATCGCGCCGCGTTCACCAGCCCGACGTCCGCCGCGCTCCCCTCGAGCCGCACAACGATGATCACGCTGATTGCGATGGTCGTGATGTAGGTGCCGAAGTCGGAGACAGTCGAAGCGAGCCAGAACCGGACGTAGCCGGGGTACCCGGTCAGCTTCATGCCCCACGTTGTACAGCAGGCGGGGCGGGGGCACTACACTCCAAACGACTTCGAGCGGCGGGGCGCTATCGTGCCGAGACGCAACTCCGCACGCGCGTGTGACGCTGGATCAGCCGGTCAGTCGCGTCCGCGGGAGTTGCCGCGGGTTGCAGGGAGACGAAGTTGCGCGGCATAAACCCCTGCGGGCATTCCCAGCACCGCCGGGTGTTCGCGCCGGCCAGCATCTCCGTCTTTGCGCGGGTGACCACGCACTGCTCACATTGCTTGCTCATGGGTTGCACGATTCGCCGCTCGCGAGGGCGCTGCAAGGGCCGGGTGGGGAAGTGGTGGTGGGCCGGGTGGCTACGCCGCAACGTAGCGCAGTATCACGCAGTCGGACTCCATTGAGCGGGCTTCGACGAGCCGCATAGGGATGCGGCCGAGCGCGGCGTCGAAAAGTGGGCGGCCCGCGCCCAGCACCACCGGCGCGATGCCGATGCGGTATTCGTCGATGAGCCCGTGCGGGATGAGCGATGCCATCAGCTCAGCGCTTCCGAAAATGAAGGAGTCACCGTCGCCCTGCTGCTTCAGTTTCGCTACCTCCGCGGGCGCGTCGTCGCCGATGAGCGTGGTGTTCACCCAGGTCGCTTCGGGGAGCGTCTTTGAGAAGACCACCTTGGGCAGCCTGTTCATCATGGAGGTAACGTCATCGGGTTCGGCGGCTCCGGCGTTGTCGCCACCGTTTTCCCACGCGGCGGCCATGCCCTCGTAGGTCTTGCGGCCGAAGATCAGCCGCTCGGCGTCGCCCGCCTGTTCGATGGAGAACGCGTCCATGTCCGGTCCCCACGCCGTCTGGTGCCAGTCGAGCGACCACGGCTCGGCGCCTTCGAAATACCCGTCGAGGCTGATCAAGTTCCACACGATGAGCTTGCCCATTTGAGGTCTCCTTTGGCAGTGAATATCGGCGCATCGAGACAGCGGAGCAACGGCCCGGGGTCACCGGTCTTTCGGGGTAACAACCCCTCCCCGCACGCGCTACCATGCCTTCTCCGGAGGTACCGCCATGACAGCCACGCAGAGCACCGCCAACACCGCTTCGAACGAGTCCTACGACAAGACTCGCCGTTACGACACGTCGCGCTACATGGGTGCGACCGGGCTGAACTGGTACGCGGCGGACCCCACGCTGCAGCTGCTCATGCGCTACTACCTCGACGCGGCGCAGCTGGAGGCGAT